>NZ_JAUBTO010000025.1:32452-70045 GCF_036702495.1 Microcoleus sp. C2D2
CCGAAAAGCAAAATCTCGAAAGCCAATTGCAGGAAACTGTAGCGAAGTCAAGTTACGAAAGTTTACAGCAGCAGTTGAGTGAACGCGAAAGTTCGATCGCATCTTTGCAGCAGCAATTCGCCGCCAAAGAACAGCGGGAACACGACTTTGTGCAGCAGTTAGCAGAAAAATCGAGTTCCATAGAATCTTTGCAGCAGCAACTCGCCGCCAAAGAACAGCGGGAACACGACTTTGTGCAGCAGTTAGCAGAAAAATCGAGTTCGATCGCATCTTTGCAGCAGCAAGTTGCCGAAAGAGAACAGCGGGAACACGACTTTGTGCAACAGCTAGCAGAAAAATCGAGTTCGATCGCATCTTTGCAGCAGCAGTTAGCAGAAAGAGAAAGTTCGATCGCATCTTTGGAACAGCAATTAGCTACCGAAAAGCGAAATTTGGCACACCAATTGCAGCAAACCGTGTCGAAGTCGAGTTACGAATCTTTGCAGCACGAGTTAGCAGAAAAGTCAAGTACGATCGGCGACTTCCAAGTTCAACTAACCAAGTTGCACTCTCTAGAAAATCAATTGAGCCAAAGTGCGGCGATACAGCGAAATTACGACGCTTTGCAGCAACAGTCTCAAGAACAGCTAAAAACCATCAAAGCTTTACGGGAACAGCTAGCTCAAATGCAGGCTGTGGCTGGGATTGGCGAAGCTTATCTCAACAAGTGGCGCCGTCCCTGATTCTCAATAAGCAGAGAAATCGATCGCGCGGTCGCGCGATCGATTTTTTCACGGTTTGTACAAATAAAAAGCAGCCTGATCGCCGTCATTATTTTTATTTAATTCCTCAGCTTTTACTTTAAATTCTTTAAGCTCAACAGCGGAAAAATTAGGATCTACTGCATCGCAGAAAAATTGTAACTCCCACGAGTCAAACACAATATCTTTTATTTGAAATCCCACCTCATTTGCTAGTAATTTCATACTTTTCTGAGTGTGTAAAAACAAGTGAAGCGGAGCCGCAATTTGACTCCATTTGACACCATATTCTCGCCACGCATAAGTTGAGGTAACAGGAATTCTAATCAAAGCATACCGATCGTGTTTAAGCAACCGCCATATATTTTTTAGAACCTCTTTCGGTTGGAGCATATGCTCAAAAGAATGATGCAGCATAATCAAATCAAACTGATCTTCTAGTTCCGCTAGTTCTTTTTTAAGAATCTTGACACCATTTTTATATAAAATATCACCTTCAATCAAAGGATCGAGTCCTGTAAGGTCAGAAAAAGTTTCTTCAGCTAGACGCAGCAGAAGCTCCCCCGCACCGCACCCAACATCTAATATTTTCGATTCCAATGTCACATTGACCTTGGTCAGCCAGTCAAAATAATAAGGAACTCCGTATGTTTTTGATAAAATTCCTCCCAATAAGTTTTTGCTCCCCAGGCAATGTTGTGCTCTTTTACGCTTCATGAATTTTAAAAATCCCTTGTATTCTTTAACGTCACTCTTTTGGAAAGAGTAATAGTTAAATGAATAATACTTTGACAAATCTTGAGGAACGTTAACTATTTGCAAGCAACCACATTCACTGCATTCAAGATACTCAAATTCGTTATTTAAGCCTGGAAATTCTTCTATTGCTCTGACCATATAAATAGTGTTATCTTGAGAATTTGCACAAATTTTACAAGTATTCAAAGTCATGAGATTCCACCTTATTTGCTGAACTACACCTATAGACCATTCAGGACTTATGCAGCCACGGTAACGCAACCTTCCCGGCTTTCGTGTAAAAGCGATGCGTAACTGCCACTCTAGCTTAACCTTAATCTGGAATGTGCTTGGCAAGTCATTCTAGCTCAATCTCAAATAGACAGGTTGAAGCCTGTCGCAGCTTTTTTGTGTAATATATGATAATAATATTAAGAAATATTACAAAAAATAAATTATGACCAGTCCAGCAGACACTAAGGGCCGCGTCACGGTAATTGGAGCAGGCATCGGCGGGCTCACAGCAGCCGCCCTGCTAGCCCGCAGAGGATACAAAGTGCTAGTCTTAGACCAGGCGATCGTCCCCGGAGGATGCGCTTCCACCTTCAAACGCAAAGGCTTTACCTTCGATGTCGGCGCCACGCAGGTTGCAGGATTGGAACCCGGAGGCATTCACCACCGAATTTTCTCAGAATTAGACATAGAACTTCCCGCCGCGACACCCTGCGATCCTGCTTGTGCAGTGTTTTTGCCGGGAGAAACCGCACCGATTAGCGTGTGGCGAGATCCGCAAAAGTGGCAGGAAGAAAGGCAGCGGCAGTTTCCTGGAAGCGAACGTTTTTGGCAATTATTGTCTGCATTGTTCAAAGCTAGCTGGAACTTTCAAGGGCGCGATCCAGTTTTACCGCCCAGAAACTTCTGGGATTTCTGGCAATTAATTCAAGCAGTTCGCCCCGATACTCTAATTACTTTGCCTTTCACTTTTATGACAGTGGGAGATGCTTTACGGCTTTGTGGGTTGGGCGACAATTTGCGCTTGAGAACTTTTCTGGATTTGCAGTTAAAATTGTATTCTCAAGTTGATGCCGAAGAAACAGCGCTGCTTTACGCGGCGACGGCTTTAGGAGTTTCGCAAGCGCCGCAGGGATTGTATCATCTAGAAGGAAGTATGCAGGTGTTGAGCGATCGACTCGTAGAGGCGATCGAACTCTACGGCGGTCAAGTCTTATTGCGGCACACAGTTGAAAGTATTGTCACCGCCAACGGCAAAGCCACCGCTACAGTGATTCGCAATCAAAAAACAGGCGAAGTTTGGACAGAAACAGCCGATCGCATTGTTGCCAACGTGACAGCGCAAAATCTAGTAAAGTTGATGTCAAGCGAGCCAAGTGTCGGCAATTTAACAGATAATTTATCGGTTAAATCAGAGACTTCAGAGACAACAAACAAACTCCCAAATCAAATGGCAGGCTACAAATATCGAGTTGATAAATTGCCGCCCGCATCCGGTGCATTTGTCATATATTTGGGAGTGCATGAAAGCGCAATTCCGGCAAATTGTCCGCCGCACCTTCAGTTTCTCTACGATTACGACGGCGAGATTGGGGAGAATAATTCATTATTTGTTTCAGTCAGTCATCCGGGTGATGGGCGAGCACCGGAGGGAATGGCAACAATTATCGCTTCGTCATTTACTGATACTCGAATGTGGTGGAATGCGGTTGATTATGAAGGATTGAAGGAAAAATACAGCGCAGGGGCGATCGCCCGTTTGAGCGAATATTTCAATTTGACGCCAGAGTCGATCGTACACCAAGAAGCCGCCACACCCCGCACCTTTGCCCGCTACACAGCGAGAGATAGAGGCGTTGTGGGTGGTATCGGGCAGCGAATACCAACCTTCGGGCCCTTCGGATTTGCCAACCGCACACCAATTAAAAACTTGTGGTTAGTAGGCGACTCCACCCATCCGGGAGAAGGCACGGCTGGTGTTTCCTATTCTGCTTTAACAGTCGTGCGGCAAATGGAAGCCGCCTCTAAAATCTAAGAGGACACGGCAATGCAGTTTCCCTCGCGCCAAAAATAATTAATCGCGCGATAGTTACATCTCGCGCGATTAAATTTAGGGAACAGTTAACAGTTAACAATTAACTGTCAACAGTCAACCATGATTCCGGTGTCACCGGAATTGATATCAACTACATTCTGTGACTACTTGATAGCAATCTTTGCGCCCACAGCTTCAAGCTGTTTCTTCAATTCTTCCGCAGCGTCCTTAGCAATAGCTTCCTTAACTGCCTTCGGTGCGGCTTCTACCAAATCTTTCGCTTCCTTCAGACCCAAACCGGTAATCGCCCGGACTTCCTTAAGAATTGCGATTTTCTTGTCAGCAGGAACTTCTTCAAGAATCACGCTGAACTCAGTTTGTACTTCTTCGGGTTCAGCAGCGGCCGCCGGGCCCGCACCCATCATCATCATGCCGCCTACAGGAGCAGCAGCGCTGACGCCGAAAGCTTCTTCAATTTGCTTGACCAATTCAGAAGCTTCGAGCAAAGTCAGAGACTTAAGTTTTTCCAAGATTTCATCAGTTGCAGTAGACATTCGTTAAACTCCTAATTCGATTGTAGATTTGGGATTTGAGACTTTGATTGCTCATTAATTATTAGTTTCTCGTCTCCAGTCATCAGTTTGTTTCTCAAAACTAACGACTTATGACTCACGACTAATTACTAATGACTTACACAGATGCGCTTTCTGCTTCTGCTTCTGGTTGTGCTTCTGGTTGTGCTTCTGGTTGTGCTTCTGCTTCTACTTCTGCGGAATCGCCGTCTTTTTCAGCATAAGCCTTAAGACCGCGAGCGATCGAAGTAGGAACTTGATTGATACCCACAGCCAACTTAGTTGCGACACCGTTGATAGCGCCAGCAATTTGAGCCATGAGTTGTTCTTTCGACGGCAGATCGGCTAATGCTTTAACATCAGCTTCTTTCAGTACCCGTCCTTCCATCACGCCGCCGCGAAGTTCAGTCTTCTTAGAGACTTTTTGGAATTCTTGGTAAGCTTTAATCGCGCCGCCAATATCTTCTTGCACGAACACAAACGCCGACGTACCAGTCAGCAATTCCTGTATCGGCTGCCAGGTTTCGTTACCTTCAACAGCAATTCGCATCAGCGTGTTTTTTGCCACTTGGCAACTGCTGCCTTTCGGACGCAAACGCCGACGCAAATCTGTGATTTCAGCAACAGTTAAGCCCGTGTAGTCAATCACTATCGCCAGTTGAGATTCGCTCAAGGTTTGCTTGAGGTCTGCAATAATCTCATTTTTTACCGCTAAAGTTTTGCCCATACTTATTTCACCTCCTTTTAGGATCGAAAACTGCCCGTCAAAAACCCCGACCTTCGAGCCGGGGCAGAGAATTAAAAATTAACAAGTCACAATTAAAAATAGAAAATTTCTAATCTTTGAGTCTTGAGTTTTTATTTCTTCAGCCTCGGCAGGAAATTAAGCGATCGGCACCTGCGGTCTTCAGCTTATTGATTTTTGATTAGGCTATCACGAGAAGGCAGACATAGCAAGGCTATGACGCAAATCTTGTGAGAGATTTACACAGACAGCCGAAGCTGTCTTTTACCTTCTGCCTTCTGCTTAATTCTTTCTACGCAGCATCAAGTTTGCTATCGCGCAGGGCACTGATATCGACTTCGATCGACGGGCCCATTGTTGCGGATACGTACAGACTGCGCCAGTAGCGACCTTTAGCACCAGAAGGACGGTTGCGGTCAACAGTTTCTTGCAAAGCATGAAGGTTGACGAGCAAATCTTCCGCTGAGAAAGCTGCCTTGCCAAACATAACATGAACGATGCCAGTTCGATCGGCACGGAATTCTAGTTTACCACCTTTAAACTCGTCGATCGCCTGAGCAATGTCAGTCGTCACCGTGCCACCTTTCGGAGAAGGCATCAAACCGCGCGGGCCCAACAACCGACCCAATTTTGCCACCAACGGCATCACGTCTGGGGTAGCAATCAGGCAATCGAAATCCATCATGCCCTTCTGAATTTCATCGATCAACTCTTCCGAACCCGCAATATCAGCGCCCGCATTCAAAGCTTCTTTAACTTTTTCGCCCTTAGCAATCACCGCAACTCTGACTACTTGACCAGTTCCTTTTGGCAGCGATACAGTTGTCCGCAACTGTTGGTCAGTATATTTCGGGTCAATTCCCAAACGGATGTGAGCTTCAGCAGCTTCGCCAAACTTAGCCGTTGCTGTTTCTTTCAAAAGTTGCAGAGCTTCCAGCGGTAGATAAGGTCTGTCTTCAACTTTCTTTTGAAGTTCTTGCAGTCTTCGCGATACTTTCTTTGCCATTGTTATCTCCTGGGGTCAGTCGATTTTAGATTTTAGATTTTAGATTTTAGATTGAACCTATCGGACAATCTTAAAATCTACCAGTTTTCGGTTACTAGCGAAGCTTTGCTTCTCCCCCTGAACCGATCGATTTGGGATTTGGGATTTGGGATTTTGGATTGAAGATTTTACCTTCAAAATCAGCAATTTTGGATTAGCAATTTGGAACTTGGACTAGGAAAACTCTTCCTTCTTCCTTCTTCCTTCTTGCGACGGACATCGGACTGACATCCGTTACATCCGTTACATCCGTTACATCCGTTACATCCGTCGAGCGAATCCGTTGCCGAACTTCCTTCTTCCTTCAATCCGCGATCGCCACGCCCATATTTTTAGCCGTTCCTGCCACAATTTTCATAGCAGCCTCAACATCATTAGCATTGAGGTCAGGCATTTTCGTTTCAGCGATTTCTCGTAACTGAGCCTGTGTAATTGTCCCTACTTGCTTGCGGTTCGGTTCTCCCGAACCCTTAGCAATGCCAGCCGCTTTTTGAATCAAAACCGACGCCGGCGGGGTTTTGAGAATAAAAGTAAAACTGCGGTCTTCAAAAACCGAAATTTCTACCGGAACCACCAGACCCGCTTGGTCTGCGGTTCTAGCATTGTACTCCTTGCAAAACATCATAATATTGACGCCGTGCTGACCCAGAGCTGGGCCGATCGGAGGAGCTGGGTTGGCTTTTCCCGCCGTAATCGCCAACTTAATTACTGCAACAACTTTCTTTGCCATTAGTTAGTTCTGTTTCTGAACCTGATTGAACTCCAATTCTACAGGCGTATCGCGCCCAAAAATCGAGAGTAAAACTTTGAGCTTGTTCCGTTCCGGGCTAACTTCAATCACATCACCTTCAAAATCCTTAAACGGCCCGGAAAGTACCACAACGTGGTCTCCAGCAGACATCGATACTTTGACAACCGGTTCTGATTCCTGAGCGTTTCTGAAGATCCGTTCTACTTCTGAATGACTAAGAGGTAGCGGTTTGACGTGACCCCTGCCGCGCCCGTAGCGGCGTTTCTGCTCTGCCCCGACAAAATTAATTACATTCGGGGTATTCTTGATCACCTGCCACGTATCCTCGTCCATAAACATACGGATGAGTACGTAGCCGGGAAAGATTTTTTCATCTGACTGCCGCCTGGAACCGTCTTTGCCGACTTTGATCGCCGGAGTTTGCGGAATTTCGACTTGAACGATGCGATCGGCAACATCCAAAGTTTGAATCCGCTGCTGCAAGTTTGCCTTCACGCGCTTTTCGCAGCCAGAGGCAACTTGAACAGCATACCAGCGAGCATCAATCTCCGGCACCTCTGGCGATGCTGCCTGTCCCGTCGCTTCTGTGGAATACTCAGATTCTTCTGATGCAAAAGTCATGGCCCAAACACCTTTCCCGCGCCCCAGTTAAAGAAATTATCCACCAAATAGATCAGGCTTGCTGAGAGGATTACCATCAAAAGCACGGCCAAAGACTCGCTGATTAGCTGCTGCCTGCTGGGCCAAACCACTTTGTCGAGTTCTTCTCTAGTTTCCTTAAAAAAACCCGCAGGGTTAAACCCAGGCGCCGTTATTTCTTGAGTTTCTTGAGCTTCGTCTTTTTTTGCCACGATTCAATCCCCCTTGCGATTTTAGATTTTAGATTTTAGATTTTAGATGGTGTGAGTGGCCCGCGGCTCTCAGATTTTGTGACACTAACCACTTACGCCCAAGTCCCAAATCTCTAATCTAAAGCCACGACTTTTTTACAAGCCCAACCAATCAACGGCGTAAATGCCGATCGCCGCAACCGACGATCGAAAAGCCACACCGAGCATTTGTTGATGGCATTTTTTGCGAACCGCCCACAAAAACTAATTCTACCCGAAAGTTTGCGGTTTTGACTGTTGCCAGCCAATAGTCCGGGCGCTTTCGGGCAGAATTTAAAGTTTGGTGATTCAGCGCGCCCTGGAGGACTTGAACCCCCGACATCAGGTTTTGGAGACCTGCGTTCTACCAACTGAACTAAGAGCGCACAGGTGAGGTTGCTGAAATTCGCTTAACCTCTAGATTTCTATTTTAACACAGTGCGCTCGTAAATGGAAAACTTTTTTTTGATTTTTTTCAATTTCCCATGAATCATGAACCAAGGGAAAGCTGGGTGCATTCCTACAGGGAGCGATCGAACCGCTGTTTGACGCGAGTAGCTTTGCCCACCCGATCGCGCAGGTAGTAAAGTTTTGCTCTGCGGACTTTCCCGCGGCGCATCACTTGGATCGTGGCGATGCGGGGCGAGTGAATCAAAAACACCCGTTCCACTCCGACGCCCTGAAACACGCGGCGGACGGTGATTGTTTCATTAATCCCGCCGTTGCGCATGGCAATCACAGTCCCTTCGTAGGGCTGAACCCGTTCTTTGTTACCCTCTTTAATTTTCACGCCGACTCGCACTGTGTCGCCCACGTAAATTTCGGGGAGTTGTTTATTGAGTTCTTGCTTGACTCTATTTATTTCTTCCGTTTCGATAGAACGGATTATTTCTGCGCCTTTCATGGGATTTACCAAAACTCACAATCCCTTATCATATATCGAAATGCCCGTTTTATGTCAAAAAATTTCTATGTTAGATAGCTCTGGGGTCGTATTTCTGCAACTGGGGGCAATGGCTGCACTGGCCTTGTACGTCGCCGCCAACTTGGGGGCCAACGATGTCGCTAACTCGATGGGGACATCCGTAGGCTCGAAGGCGCTAACGCTGCGGCAGGCAATAATTGTTGCAGGCATACTGGAATTTTCCGGCGCAGTGCTGTTCGGCCAAGGAGTTTCCGAAACTCTGGCAACAGGAGTTGTGAATGCACAAGTGTTCGCTGCCCAACCGCAAGTATTTTTAATCGGGATGGTGTCAGTGCTGATAGCTTGCGGGATCTGGCTGCAAATCGCTACCAGTCGAGGTTTGCCGGTTTCTTCATCCCATGCAGTGGTGGGCGCGATCGCGGGTTTTAGCTGTGTTGCAGCCGGAATTAATGCGGTTGATTGGCGAACCATCGGCACCATCTCCCTAACTTGGGTGGCGACACCTGTTGCCAGCGGTGCTTTAGCCGCACTATTTTACAGTGTGGTGAAGTATTCGATTCTCGATCGGCCAGATCCTCTATCTCAAATGCGCGAGTGGATACCTTGGCTGAGTGCAGCAATGCTGAGCGTATTTGGCGTAATTGTACTGCCGTCTGTTGTGAATGTCGCTTTGGTGCAGACAGGGGCGATCGCCGCCGCGCACGATCGATTTGGCTGGAATCTGCCAACTCACGATATTGTCATTGGCATCGGAAGTATTGGGGCGATCGTCCTGACACTCAATAGCTGGAAAAAATTAGAATCAGTTGAGAAGGAAGAAGGAAGAAGGAAGAAGGAAGAAGGAAGTTCGGCAACGGATTCTGTAACGGATGTCAGGAAGAAGGAAGAAGGAAGAAGTACAAACACAAACTCTCCCACTCTCCCACTCTCCCCCTCTCCCACTCTCCCCCCCTCCGAAACTCCGAAACTCCGTCACTCTCTCATCGAGCAACAAATGGCGAGATTTCAAGTCTTGAGCGCCTGTTTTGTAGCATTTTCCCACGGTTCCAACGACGTAGGAAATGCAGTTGCTCCCCTAGCTGCGATCGCCTACATCCGGCGCACAGGTTCCTTTCCCTCAGAAGATTTCAGCGTTCCCCTGTGGATTTTAGTCCTCGGAGGCGCAGGAATAGTCATCGGTTTAGCCATCTGGGGTAAAAATGTAATTGCCACAGTCGGCGAAAAGATCATCGAACTCCAACCAAGCGGCGGATTTTGCGCGGAATTAGCCACAGCCACCACAGTCTTGCTAGCATCTCGCTTCGGTTTGCCAGTTTCCACATCCCACGCTTTAGTCGGTGCAGTCGTCGGAGTCGGGCTGATCAAAGCTTGGAAAACAGTACGCTTGCAAACTTTGCTGTCAATTGGTTCGGCTTGGCTGGTGACAATTCCGATCGCAGCAGGTTTGGCTGCTATCATCTTCAGCATCGCGCAATCCATTGGGCAATTTTAGATTTTAGATTTTAGATTTTAGATTGAGGCATTTCAGAACAGTCATCAGTCAACAATCACGGATGGAGGGTGCAACCGGACTCGATCTAATTCATCTGCGTTAATCTGTGTTTATCTGCCCTCATCTGCGGTTAAAAAAAGAGAATATAAACCGCAGATGACAACGGATGGACGCTGATTCACGCAGATGAAGATCGGATTCAGGACTAATAGCGCTTTCGCACATCAAACCCGGTTGCGGCGCACAAGCAAGCCAAACGGCCACTCAATCACTTAATTCCTTATCCAAGCAATGCTTTAGCTGTTGAGCCAGCACCTCGACGCAGGGCTTTCTCAGCATAGTCAGGTGATTCCCAGGAACCCTAATCACCTCTACTTTTTGGGTCGTTAATTCGCTCCAGCCAAGAGTCGGATCTTGATGACTCATGCTTAGCTGTTCCCTCGATCTAAACAGAGTAATTCGCTGCGGATAAATTTTCGGTACATAGCTGAGAGTTGCTTGACTATTAGCCTGAAATACAGTAAACATTGAGGGAATTGCCAGCTCGCGCCAGCTCCGTTCTTTTGACTCCTGAGATAGGATGCTAACCATAACAGCCTGTTTCCAGTTCCAGCGATGCAAAAAATTAGCTGCCAAATTAAGCATCTTATTTAATTTCGGAAATTTGGCCGCAATACCGCCACTTTGAACATTTTCTGCAGCAGCCACCAAGCGAAAATAATCTACTACAAAAGGCCAGATAGAGCGCGAAACAGTAGTCAGAATAAACTTGCAACCGTCCCAAAAAGAAGGTTTGTTAGCAGAAACCGGCGCTAAAGTATCCAGCACAGCAAGTAAAGCCACTTCATCCCCCGCTGCGATCAACTGTTGAGCCATCTCAAAAGCAACCAAACCTCCAAAAGACCAGCCTCCTAAAAAATAAGGCCCTTTTGGTTGAACGGTACGCAAGGCTGCGATGTAGTCAGCCGCCATGTCTTCAATGCTAGTTAACGGAGAACTTTCGCCGTCAATACCCTTTGGTTGCAGCCCGTAAAACGGTTGATTTTCTCCTAGCCCAAAGGCTAACTCGCAATAAGGAAACACGACGCCAAAGATGGGATGGACGCAGAAGAACGGGGGATTTTTACCGCGAGGTTTAATTGCAACTAAAGGCGACCATTCCAAAGAATTTGTTTCTGAAGATAGCGAATCTGCTAAACCTTCAATTGTCGGATTTAAAAAAAGAGCAGATAGCGGCAACTCGCGCTCAAATTGCTGGTTAATCTCATTGATGAGGCGGATTGCCAGCAGGGAATCTCCACCCAAATCGAAGAAGTTATCGCGAATGCCAACGCACTCTGCGTTGAGGATTGTGGCCCAAATTTGGGCGAGGGTTGACTCGGTTGGTGTGCGAGGTGCAATGCAGCTTTGATCTATTGAATTGCTGGTTAGAGTTCCCGGTACAGGTAGGCGCAGGCGGTCAATTTTGCCATTGGGAGTTAGGGGCAGAAAATCCATCGCCACAAAAGCACTGGGAATCATGTAATTGGGCAGTTGTTGTTTGAGGAAATTGCGTATTTCCCCGGGATTAAGCGTCTGATTGTGATTGGGGACGACATAAGCAACTAGGCGTTTGTTGCCAGACAAATCATCCGCAGCAACCGCCGCTGTTTCTTTGACTGCTGGATGCTGAACCAGCAGCGCTTCAATTTCTCCCAATTCTATTCGATAACCGCGAATTTTTACCTGTTCGTCTGTGCGGCCTAAAAACTCAATATTGCCGTCGGGAAAATAGCGCGCTAAGTCACCAGTTTTATAAATTCGTTCTCCTGCTTTCTGGCTAAACGGATTAGCAATAAATTGCTGGGCCGTTAATTCGGGGCGGTTCAGGTAGCCTCGCGCCAATCCCCTGCCGCCGATGTACAATTCACCGGGAATTCCAACGGGTACAGGCTGTAAATTTTTATCTAAAATATAGAGTTGAGTGTTAGCTATTGGGCGGCCGATTGGCGGTTTTTTGCGTGAAGCGAAGCTATCCCGCAGGGAATCGCCAATTTCGGCCAAACTTGACCAGACTGTCGCTTCTGTAGGGCCGTAAGCGTTAAAAAATCTGCGCCGGGAAGCCCAGCGTTTAACAATATCCGGGGAACAGGATTCGCCAGCACAGATGATTGTTTGCAGTGCGGGAAGTTCGGCGTTTGGGAGGACAGCTAGCAGCGAGGGCGGGAGGGTAGCGTGGGTAATAGCATTGTCCTGCAAAAATTGGATTAATGTTTGTCCGGGCAACAAAGATTCTTTCTTGGCACAGTAAAGTGTTGCTCCGGTTCCCAAGGCCATGACAATCTCAAAGATTGAGGCATCAAAACTCAGGGATGCGAATTGCAAAATGCGGTGATTTGAGTTTAAGTTAAAAGCTGCTATTTGAGCTAGGGCTAAGTTGTATAGCCCCCGATGTTCGATTAAAACGCCTTTTGGTTTTCCGGTTGAACCAGATGTGTAAATGACGTAGGCTAGGTTTTCTGGTAGGATATTTGTAGTTGGGTTTTTGGAGCTTTGTCGGGCGATAATTTCTCTGTCGGAGTCCAAACACACTACTGAAAAAACTCCGTAATTTTCCGGCTGCGTCAAGTTTTTTGCTAAGTGCTGCTGAGTTACCAAAATCGACACCTGAGCATCTTCTAACATGAAGTTGAGGCGTTCTTGAGGATAAGTTGGATCTAAAGGCAGGTAGGCTGCGCCTGCTTTGATAATGCCTAGCAATCCGACGATCGCATCTAAGGAACGTTCTACACAAAGGCCCACTAAAACTTCTGGTGCTGCTCCCAATTGCTGCAAGTAATGTGCAAGTTGGTTGGCTCGGCTGTTGAGTTGGCGGTAGGTTAACTGCTGGTTTTCAAAGACGGCGGCGACAGCATGGGGCGTTAGCGGAGCCCTCGAAGAGGATCGCGCGACTCGATCTTCAAATAGCTGATGGAAACACTGGTTTTGCTGATAATCTCTCTGAGTGTCATTCCAATCGATTAATAATTGCTGGTATTCTGGCGCTGTCAGCAAAGCCAAGTCGCTGAGGTGCTGTTTGGGATTGGCAACAATGGCTTCGAGCAGCGTTTGGAAATGTCCCGCCATGCGCGCAATTGTGCCGCTATCAAATAAGTCTGTGCTGTAGACAAATTGCCCTTGAATACTTCCTGCATTTTCCCACAAGTGGCACTCTAAATCGAGCTTGGCGGTTCCCGCGTCAAAGTCGATCGCCTCTCCAGCGATTCCCGGCAATTCCAGCGCTGCTACAGGAGTGTTTTGCAGGCTGAAACTAACTTGAAATAGGGGGTTGCGGCTCAACTCGCGATCGGGGTGCATTTCCTCAACCAACTTCTCGAAGGGCAAATCTTGGTGGGCGTAGGCTGCCATTGCGACGTTTTTTACCCGATGCAATAGTTCCCGAAAAGTTGGATTTCCTGATAAATCTGCACGCACCACCAAACTGTTGACAAAAAAACCGATTAATGCTTCTACTTCGCTCAGGTTGCGATTGGCGATCGGCGTTCCTACTGCAATATCTACTTGTCCTGTATAGCGGTACAGCAAAGTTTGAAAAGCGGCTAATAGAGTGATAAATAAAGTCGCGCTTTCTTGCTGGCTCAATGACTTTAGCGCCTCGCTCAAAGCCGGTGATAGTGTTATAAATTGTTTAGCGCCCCGGTAGGATGGAACGGCTGGTCTTTGCCTGTCTGTTGGTAGATTGAGTGTGGTAATTCCGTTTAACTGCTGCCGCCAATAAGCTAACTGTGTTTCTAATACTTCGCCCTGCAACCATTGGTGCTGCCATTCTGCAAAGTCGGCGTACTGCACGGGCAGTGCTGGCAAGTGCGATTCCCTTCGGGATAGCTTCGCTTCACGCTCATTTTTTACAAATGCTGTGTAGAGCGTTCCCAGCTCTCGAATTAGCACTCCAATCGACCAACCATCAGCCACAATATGATGTAAATTCAGCAACAATATATGTTCTGTTTCACTCAGTTGTAACAGCGTTACTTTAAATAACGGCCCGGCGGCTAAATCGAAAGGGCATTGTGCTGCATCGGTTGCGAGTTGCAGCGCTGCGGTTTCCTGCTGGTTTGGCGAGAGATTTTGTAAGTCGATTGTGGGGAGGGATACGGTTAAAATGGGAGCAATAATTTGTACGAGTTCCCCTTCCAAAAGCGTAAAAGTGGTGCGTAAAGTTTCATGCCGCTGCACAATTTCGTTGAAGGTTTGCTCTAAGGATCTTAAGTTGAGCGAACCTGTTAAGCGGAGCGCTGTTGAGACATTGTAGAAAGGATTGCCCGGTGCTAATTGATTGAGGAACCAAAGCCGCTGCTGGGCAAATGATGCCCGGAAGACGAAAACTTCTGTTTCTTCGGGAATATTAAGCTTTTCTTCACCAGCCGGGAGGGAATTGTCGGAAAAATACTGAGTCATATCAAATTATCAGGCAAGCCTCAAAGGAAAGCGCGTACAAAGTAGCCTACAAATATTACATACAGAAAATTTCATCTCTTTGATTAAGATCTTTACCAAGGCAATACTAGACTATAACTCGTTTCGATATGCTGCTTCATGCCCAGGTCGGTAACATTCACAAGATGTGTAAAAAACACATCAACATCGTCTATCGCTTTAGCCGTAAGCCGAACTTTTCCGGTTGCTGTTTGAGTCCAAGAAAGCGCGGGAATAGCAAAACCATGGGCAAAACTGTGCCTCACTCTTAAAATCTCATTTAGCCTCTGGCGAACAGCTAATCCGCTCAGGCTTCTTGCAGGCCAAATCCAATCGCCAATAGGATCGTAACCAGTGTTTTGAATCAGAAGGGTTCGCGTGTTCTCCGCGTTTGGTGTATTGAATCTTTCAAGTGCGCGTTCCGCCGCATCTCTAGCAATAGAATGTACCGCATGAAATTTGGGATCTAAAGGATTTGCAGTTGCAGCGAAAAAATTGCGAACGAGTTCGTTTATGTAAGCATCCCATACAGCAACAAATGCAGCTAAAGCGGAGTGATAGTAGACTTGAGTTTGGCTGCGCGATATTGGTTGCAAGCGCGGATCGGTAGCTGTTTCGCGAAGTGTTCTAGCCGTGTAGGACGCGGTTTTGTACTTCAATGCTGCTGGTGACGGCACGGCGATTTCCTAAAGACAGTTCACGAACTTTTCAAGTGCATCTCGGTAGCTTTGCAATGACTCTGCATTCAATTGCACCTGCTCACCCGCGATGTTTTTGGCTGCTGGTGTGAGTTTGTGCAAGGGCGTGCCAGTCGTAGCAGCGAGTACAGAACCGCTGGCAAAATCTGGGATTTCAATGAAGGTGTTACTCGGCTTGTCTTTGGGGTTAGCAAAAATATGACGGTGCTTCTTGTGTATATCATCCATCATCTGCATAATTGTCTGGTTTACAGCTTCGGATGCCTTGCTCGCTCTCCCTTCGTACAAAGTCAAATGTTGGATCGCGAATGTATGTAATTTTGGTACAGGTACACCTTCTTCCTTAGCGCGTTTTGCAAAAGCAATTCGTGCGTATGGCGCAGTATGGGGGTCGGTTATGGCATAGAGAATTGCGAGGACATTCTCGATCGCAAGACGTGAAGTATAGTCCGCTATAAATGGTACAATCAAGTTTTCGGCAGCCACAAGAGCAAGCTGTGTAGAAATAGCAAAAGTAGGACTACAGTCTATGAAGAATATGGTATCGCGATCGCCGCTATATGAACGCAGGGCAACCGTCAGGTCTCGTCCCCAAGTTAGCACCTGTTTCCACGAGTCATAAGGTATTTCCAACTGGGATGTTTGTCGGATTGCTTCAGAAATTATTTCCAGGTAATTGTCCCCGCATACAAGTCTTAGATTCTCTGGTATATTCTGATTGAATTCTCTCGGTTCGCATAGATATGGGGATACGTCTGCCACCATCCGAAATGGAGAGTTCAGACGCGCTTCTAGATAGCCTGCTACTGTGGCGCGCGGAGTTTTGCTCATTAAAAAATGCAGCGCATCTGGGCTAGTGAAATATCCGCCAAGTAGCATTTCCGACACCTGCGCTTGCGGACATAAATCGATTACATAGACATCAGTATCGGGGTGACGGTAAGCATATTCGCAAGCTGCTGCAAAGCAAAGAAAGCTTTTGCCGGAGCTGCCTTTATTGTTCCAGAAAGCGTATGAACTCATTGGGTGTATTTCTTGGATGGGACAATAAAATTTTCATCCTCTCTCTTTACTTTCTCTGTTCAGCGATGACAGCTTCACGCGACGATTCTCGCGAGAAACAGGCACTAAAGTAGGAGCTTTAATTTTAGCATCGCTCTCTTTCAAACTCTCCACAATCTTAGATAATTCTGCAATTGTCGGCGCTTCAAAAACGCGGCGCAAAGGCAACTCTACCCCGAAAACATCTCGCACTCTAGAAACAAGCTGAGTCGCCAGTAGCGAATGACCTCCTAATTCAAAGAAATTGTCTCGGATACCCACTCGCTTTATCCCCAAAACCTCAGCCCAAATTTTCACTAACACTTCCTCAATAGAAGTATGAGGCGCAACATAACCGCCAGCCCATTCTAAGTTAATCGGCTGCGGTGCGGGCAAAGCGAGGCGATCGACCTTTCCGTTAGCCGTCACCGGTAGCGACTCCAGCACCACAAAAGCCGACGGAACCATATATTCCGGCAGTTTTTCTGCTAGATAAGCCTGCAACTGCGGCACTAATTTACGTGCTGCTTTAGCTTGTAAGGGATTGTTAGCATAAGAGCGCCAAGGACGCAAGTTATCGCGTCGGGTTTCTCGCACAAAATCTCTAGTTTCGCCCCGTGCAAACACTACATCGTAGCGCCCTTGACTGTCGGAATTAGACAAACTAATATTAACATTATACGGAACTCCCAAAGCATACCACACTTCGGGATCTACTCCTAAATCCTCGACTTTTTCCACGGCTTTCTGCAACTGACCTGCTGTTGGAAATTTATCGATAACAGACAGCAACTCTGCCGTCTTAACTGCTGCCGTTACCCGCGCATTAGGCACATTAGCAATTCTTAAAACATCGAGTTGATTTTGCAATAATATTTGTTGCACCTTGGTAACAGTCAGATTCTGATTTTCATCCAACCAATCCAGCCGTTTTTCTGCGCGCCACTCCCCTTTTGGCGATGATTTTGGGCGTGCTGTTTCAGACGCAATATGCAGAATAGCATTGTACCGAAAATCAGTTAACTCATTGCGATCGCTACCGCGAATTAATTGAATCTCTACGCCACCAATCTGCGGAAAGCGGTGCTTTAATGCGCTAAAAAAATCGGGCTCAATAACTAACTCTGTTTCTTGAAAAATTTGCATTTGTACTCGCTGCTGCAACTGTTCGCCAGCGAGAGAAGGTTCGGCTTGATACAGTTGTACCGAAGCGTGAAAAGCTCCCAGCAGCGGCAAGCTGCGGACATCTCCGATGAATATAAAGCCGCCGGGAGCAGTTGCTTTCACCGCACCTTCTAGCACCTGCACGAGATAGTCGATATTCGGGAAATATTGCACGACAGAGTTGAGAATTACTGCGTCAAAAGCTGCTGTCTCTACTCCTTCAAAGTCTGTCGCCATTTTTTGAAGCAGCGTTACATTAGCTAACTGTTGATTTGCCAAGTGCTGTCGAATATAGTTTAGCGAAATAGGTGAAAAGTCGGTTCCGCAATATTGAGTGCAGCGAGGGGCAATTTGGAACAGCAACAAACCCGTGCCGCAGCCAATTTCTAACACTCGGCTAGGCTGCAAAGCTAAAATTTGGGCGGCTTGATTGTTCGCCCAGTCGCGCATCTGTTCTGCTGGGATTGGCTGATTAGTATAACTGCTATTCCAGCCGACAATATTAAATGTTGGATCGGAGTCAACAGCAGGTTGATTGTAAGTTTCATTGTAGAGCATTTGCCACTGCAAAACCTGTTCGTCCTGCAATTGCATTATTTGGTTTTTTTCGCGGGCAACGCTATATTCAGGATTCAGGGCAATATAAGCTACTAAACGTTTATCTCCCTGTCCATCTTCCGAAGCTATTGCTACAGTTTGCTGCACCGCCGGATGTTGAGTTAATAGTGTCTCGATTTCTCCTAATTCGATGCGGAAACCGCGAATTTTTACTTGTTCGTCAATGCGTCCTAAAAATTCAAGGTTGCGATCGGCTCTGTAGCGCACTAAGTCGCCGGTTTTGTAAATTCGCTCTCCTGAATTTGGTTTAAACTGAGATGTTGCACCATTATCGAGAACAGGCAAGATGCCTGTTCCACAAGAAAATTCATCTCTTGTGGAACAGGCATCTTGCCTGTTCCTAAACAAGTCATTGAGAATGGTGTCTGAATTTGGTTTAAAAGGATTGACAATAAAGCTTTGTGCGGTTAAATCTGGGCGGTTGAGGTAGCCGCGAGCGAGTCCGTTTCCGCCGATGTACAATTCGCCAACAACGCCGATCGCCACTGGCTGCAAATATTTGTCTAATATGTAGATTTGAGTGTTAGCAATGGGGCGGCCAATTATCGGGGCGATGTCTGTTTGCTCTGTTACAGGAATATAACCGGAAGTTGTGACGACGGTGTTCTCGGTTGGGCCGTAATTATTTACTAGCTTAAATGGATGGGATTTTAAAGGATGTTGTTGCAGTTTTTCGCCGCCTGCGAGCAAGATTCGCAACGCTGTTGTTTGAGGCCAATCTAATAGCAAAACTTTCTCGGCTAAAGGTGTTGGCAAAAAGCTAATTGCGATCGCGTTTGATACTAACCAATTTTGCAGTTTTTCAGGATCTCGCCTGATGTCATCTTCTGGAAAGTAGATGCTAGATCCCGCGGCGAGATAAGGCCAAATTTCCCACCCGCAAGCATCAAAGCCGATCGCAGCAATTTGCGTTGCTCGATCGCCCGCTGACACCTCAAACTCTCTTTGATGCCAAAAAACGAGATTTAACAAGCTCCCGTGCTCAATTTCAACTGCTTTCGGCTTTCCCGTGGACCCGGAGGTGTAAATCGCGTAAACCAGATTTTCGGCTGTGGCTGCGCTGGTGGGATTGTCGGCGATTTCTTGGGAAATCATCTCCCAGTCTGTGTCTAAATAAACTATCTGTAAATTGGGCGATTCCCTGCGGGATAGCTTCGCTTCACGCAAATTGTCTATCCATTGCTGCTGAGTTAACACAACAGATAATTGAGCATCTTTTAGCATAAAGCTCGATCGCTCAGCAGGATAGCTCGGATCTAAAATTAGGTAAGCTCCTCCCGCTTTCAGGATACCCAACATCCCCACGATCAGATCGAGCGATCGCCCGCAGCAAAGCCCGACTAAAACTTCCGCCCCAACCCCCATTTTTTGCAAATAACGTGCTAGTTGGTTGCTGCGGAGATTTAGCTCTCGATAGGTGACTCGCTCATCTCCAAATACCAGCGCCACCGCATCCGGTGTCCGAGCGGCCTGCATTTCAAATAGCTGATGGATGCACAAATCTTGCGGATAATCTGCCTGAGTATTGTTGCATTCAACTAATAAATAATCGCGCTCTTGGGCGCTCAAATATTGCAAGTTGGCAATTCGCTGTTCGGGATTTGTCACAATGCTTTCTAACAAGGCTTGAAAATGCCCGATCAGGCGGGTAATCGTAGCTTCATCAAATAAATCGGCGCTGTAAATAACCATGCCGCTGATGCCCAGAGAGCTATCAACCCACAGCTTATTGCTGGGCGATTGGTTGCTTCCCGAGCTGTTGGGCGATCGCTCCCACAAATGAAACTCCAAATCAAACCGCGCTGTACCCACATCTAACTGCTGCGGGCTCAGTGTTAATTCTGGCAATTCTAACCGATTCCCCGGCGCGTTTTGCAGCGCAAACGCCACCTGAAATAAGGGATTTTGGTTCAACGCGCGATCGGGGTGCAGTTCTTCTACTAACTTCTCAAACGGCAAATCTTGGTGAGCGTAAGCTCCTAATGCTACCTCTTTGACTCGGTTTAAAAGTTCCCGAAAAGTTGGATTTCCCGACAAATCTGTACGCAATACCAAACTGTTGACAAAAAACCCGATTAATGCTTCAATTTCACTGCGGTTGCGATTGGCGATCGGCGAACCTACAACAATATCTTCTTGCTGCGCGTAATGGTAAAGCAACGTTTTAAAAGCTGCCAGCACAGTCATAAACAGCGTCACTCCTTCGCGCTGGCTCAACGTTTCTAAAGCCTCGCTCAGTTGTTTTGGCAGTTGCAAAAATAGCCTTTTGCCTCGGTAACTTTGAATTGCTGGTCTGGGTCGATCCGCAGGCAAATTTAGCATAGAAATGCCGTTTAACTGCTGTCGCCAGTAAGCAAGCTGCGTTTCTAAAACTTCCCCTTGCAGCCATTCGCGCTGCCATTTTGAAAAATCAGCATACTGGATCGACAAAGCCGGTAAAGGCGAAGGTTTTTCGCTAGCAAATGCCGTGTAAAGTGCGCCTAATTCCTGAATTAGCACTCCGATAGACCAACCATCGGAGACAATGTGGTGCATATTCAGCATTAGTAAATATTCGGCATCATCTAACTGCAATAATGTGACTCGCAGCAACAAGTCATTGGACAAATTGAAAGAGCGTTGAGCTTCCTGGGCCGTGAGCCGGTTTGCTTCAGTTTGTCGAGATTCCTGTGGCAAGTTTCGCAAGTCCACTACATTAATCGGGAGGTGGAAAGCAGCAGCTATTCTCTGAACAGGTTGCCCCGAAACTACTGCTAGAGTCGTGCGTAAAGCTTCGTGGCGGCGCACAATTTCATTGAAAGTTTGTTGCAGCGCCGAAAAATTGAGCGAACCTGTCAAACGCAATGCTGCGGGAACATTATAAAAAGGATTGTTCGGTACTAATTGGTCGAGAAACCACAAGCGCTGCTGTGCAAAGGAAAGCGGTAGATTTCCGTCCCGCCCCATAGGAACAATCGGTGTAGGAGTGAAACTAGAAGTACGATTAGCTGCTTTTAAAAAGGAAACAATTTCGGCTTTTTTCTGAGAAATTTCGGCGCGCAGTTGGGGTGTAATAATTCCTTCTGGAGCGTTGCAGCGCAGGATCTCGCCCTCAACAAAAATATTAATATCTAGACTGCGAAGGTAAGATAAAAACTCAACTAACTCAACCGTGACAGAATCTCTGGCATTTGGCGATGAACTCGATATTTTTGGCTCTGGCATTTTGAGTCATCCTGTGATTACTTTTGCAAATATAAAAGAAATTCCGCCAGCGCACAAGCTAAGAGCTTAACTTACCCCTTGCCTACTGTGGCCTAACCTCAGTATGATTCTGTGTGAATCCGCAACCCAAATTCTACCCAAGGTTTCAGCTTATGCCGTTCATGCCCTTCAATTTCCTGTTCCTATGGCTGGTGGGACTCCTGTCCATCGGGGTACTTGGCGGAGGTATATACATTATTTACGAATGGTACATCGGGGAACTTGTAGGGATTTCCTACTTAGTCAGCGGAGTCTTGATGGTTCTTTGGTCTGTTGGCGGCCGCTTTATCAGTTTGCCGCTGTTCCGGCGCCCGGGTGCTGACGAACCCAAGCCGACGCGGACGGGTACGGTGCAGCGGGTAGAGAGGCCTGATGGCACTATTTTACAAGTAGAATTCTACGGCCCAGAGGACGGACAGCCGATTATTCTCTCCCACGGTTGGGGGCCCAACAGTATGGTTTGGTATTACGCGAAACGGCAACTAACCGATCGCTTCCGAGTGATTGTTTGGGATCTTCCAGGTCTGGGAAAATCCACTCGACCAAAAAACAGCGACTACTCCCTAGAAAAATTTGCCCGCGATCTCGAAGCCGTCATTGCCATAGCAGGAAATAAACCTGTTATCCTACTCGGACACAGCATGGGCGGCATGATTTCTCTAACATTCAGTCGGCTTTTTCCTGAACTTCTCGGTAGTCGAGTAGCTGGTTTAATTCTGGTAGATACGACTTATACTAATCCCGTCAAAACTGCTATTTTTAGCGGTTTATTACGCGCTTTGCAAAAGCCGCTGCTCCAACCTCTGCTCTACCTCACCATAGCTCTTGAACCCATTATGTGGGGAATGACTTGGCTGAGCTATCTCAATGGTTCACTGTACATCAGTGTAGAAGTATCGGGATTTAAAGGCACTGAAACGCGCGGTCAATTAGAGTTCTCAGCTTTCTTATCAGCCTTGGGTTCTCCCGGCGTTCTCGCTCGCGGCACACTGGGAATGCTCAAATTTGAGGAAACAAAAACTTTGCCATCAATTGACATTCCTGTGTTGGTGATCTGCGGCGATTCAGATATCGCCACTACGCCCCCAGCTAGCCTGCGAATGAAAGCAGAATTACCTCAAGCAGAGCTAGTTACTATAAAGCGAGGAGGACACATGGCATTAATCGAGCACAACCAGCAGTTTGCAGAAGCTGTCAGGGCATTCTGCACTGAAATTTCCTAACGGGACTTAAACAAATTTCAAGCCCAAACAGAGCATCGAACTGGCTTTGCAAGCAGAGAATACGTCCCAATTTTCGTTCAGCCACAACACACAAACCGAAAAGATATCGCTGTTCTCTCCACTGTTTGTAATGCCAATATACTGTTGAGTAGGGTGGCAAGTATGCAGGGTAAGTCTGCCCAATTACAACCATCTTTGAGTTGATAGAAGATGCCCTTTAAAATTTCTCTTTGACTCCAGTTAGAGGGACGAGTTTTCTTTTTCAGTGGCAATATTTGATTGAGCAAGGGTGACAAAGTTTCCCATTCGGCATCTGTGAGATTAGTAGAGGATGGCATCATCCGATCTGAGTATTTTGATGGTAATTTTACCTCAATTCTGTAGGGGGCAACCTACTACCCGATCGCCCGCACGAGTTCGATCGCCCGCACGAGTTCGATCGCCCGCACGAGTTCGATTGCCCGCAGCCGGGCCGATGGTCCACTGTGAGTCAATCGGATGCACAGGGCGATCGTTCAAAGATGTCAAATGGGTTTTATAGAACCTATTTGACATCTTTGAGGCTGCGAGTCGATCGTCCGTTGCCTGTCGAGCGCCCGTTCTCTGTCGAGCGTCAAAAGAGATCGAGTGGGTTCACAAGAACCGCTAAGCTGTTGTGCATTTAAATTGTATATTTCGAGTCCCGATCAAAAATCGTCAAATCCTCTCCCCCTCTCCCCTTCACCCCCTCTCCCTCTCTAATACCATAGGCAATCTAGATGCAACACAGCTTATTGACAGGATCCTCCTTTAGAGATTGCCCTTTTTGTCAAGTACAATTTATATTAAATTAGATGAGCTTACCCTGGACGGCGTTACTCTCATGTCTGTACTCATCAGGAGAAAATTTAGCCATATCTGGATTTCGGTCTTGACTTTTGTTTATATCTACCGTATAGTCAACGCAGGATAAAGACAAGAAGCAAACTCCAATTGTTAACCAACTAGGTTTACAAGTTACGCCCCAATCAAACGCAAATATCCAAAATGTCGGCTGGGGTAGATATGCTCAAAAGCCCCTACAAGTAGTGCTTGAATGACAGAAATAGTCAATACAATATCTGGTACCTCTGTGTAAGTTCTAATGTTAAGATTTTTGACTTATTTCCGAGGTGAATGCCGTGCAAAATAATCTAGCTACTTGGTTGCAGAAAATCGTTTCAAGCTTACCGGAGATAAAAAAGATTTCCGAAGAGCTAGCTGTCGCAATTATAGCAGGTTTAGGATTCAACTATTTGCATCTTCCTGTAGGTTGGCTACTAGGTCCGATGGTCGTAGGAATTGTTTATGCAGTCGAGGGAGGTAGTCCCCAATCTGTACCTAGTGCTTTTATGGCGATTGGACAGGCAATTATCGCGATCGCCACGGCACTCAGCTTTGACTTTGAAACACTGGAAATGGCAAAAACCTACGCTATACCTTTATTGCTAGGTATTGTAATTACAGGTACCGTAAGCCTATTCAATGGCTATCTATTATGTAGGTGGACTGGCATCGATCGGGCAACTGGTTTTTTGGGGTGCATACCAGGTGCGGCTCATAGCCTTGTGGCAATGAGCGATGAAATGGGAGCTGACGCGATCGCTGTTGCCATACTCCAGTATATTAGAATGTTGCTGGTAGCGTTAATTGTACCAACTGCAGCAAGTTTCTTGAGTTCCATAGACGCGAGCGCCCAAGCTGCGGCAACTATCCCAACACAAAGCAATCTCCCAATGCCAATGTTTTTGAACCTATTGGTACTAGCTGTATGTGGCGCCTTGGGGACTTGGGGAGGACGGCGCTTGAATCTGCCCTCATCTGGATTCTTGGGACCTTTTTTTGCTAGTCTAGTAACGTTTTGGCTGCTGCCATACCAATTAAAGATGCCTCAAACGGTATTCGCTGGAGGACTGCTGTTAGTTGGACTCTCCATAGGTCTAAAGTTTGACTGGCAAACTGTCCGTAAGCTCAGGAAAGCAGTGCTGATTGAGGTAGCTTTGGTAATTTTACTGATTCTGATTTGTATGGGAATTGGATATGAGTTTCATGCGATCGCGCACATAGACGTGATAACTGGGATGTTAGGTTTCTCACCAGGAGGAATTGGAGTCGCGATCGCTAGTGCTATGCAGCTAGGTGGAAACCCAGGGTTAGTCCTAGCAATACAGATGACCAGGCTGTTGCTGATTCTGTTGCTTAGCCCGTGGTTGGCTGCGTTTTTGATTGAGCCAGTGTCAAGTTCGAGTATTCAAGCAAAAGAAGAAGAAGCATAAACAAAGTTAATTGATATTTTTTGACGGGTTATCATTTCTCTTATAAACTGTTGTGCATTTAAAATGCGTATTTCAGAGGTTGAAACCCAATACTTGCTTAGATAGCCTCGAAAATTTAAATGATGAACAGCTTAGTCCTTCTAATTAATTCGTCAGTATGTGGAAAGAAATTCTTAACGGGGCTAAAAGCGAGATTGAAACAGATGGATACTGCGTGATTAAGGCGGGAAGCACAGAGCGCTCAGTGCTCCTGGAGTTGACTGAATATTTTGGTAAACGCCAGCGTCATCCACTCGTTGATGAGTGGGGAATTCACGAGGTTAGCACTCTTTCTTACGACAAGAATGTACCCATCGTTAAGCAACAATACTTAGGCAATACTACACAAGAGCACCCACTCCACACGGACGGAGTTTATCTTGATGGAATCGCAAAAACAAAAGACGGTCGCCTCCTCCAGATTAAACCCCCGCAATTAGTTTTTATGCAGATGGTGGAGACGGCAGAAGAAGGCGGTGCTAACGTGGTGTTAGATTGCCAACAGGTGTTAGAGGATGCTCTGCATTCGACTCCAGATCTGGTTGAAGTCTTGTTGAAACCTTGCGTTGTCTACTCTCGCGACGACCAACTTGTCTGTTCCCCAGTTTTTGAACAAATTTCGGCTAAAACTTGGAGGATTCGCTGGCGCTATGATTTTACCCTTCTGGTAGAGGAGTCGGCGTGCGACGCCCTCAAGCTTTTTTATAGTAAATACATATCCAACCCCAAGTACCAGAAGCGTTTTTATTTGCAGCCTGGAGAGATTTTAGTCGTAGACAATTTCAGAGTAATCCACGGTCGAGAAGCTTTCAAAAATCGTCCAGAAAAACCCCGCCTGCTGCGCCGATTGTGGATTGCAGATACGGAAAAAGTTTTCGTCAACCCACTTGGTCAACCAAGCCATCAACGGGTCTACGACCAATATGAGCCGTACAGCTATATAGAAGGAGAACATAAAAAACCTCTGATTTCTGTCTCCACGGGTATACGGCTGAGTCCAGACAGCCAAGATATTGCCAAACAACTGTTGTTCGGGTCTCCTCTCTGAAGAAGTCATAAGCTGTCACGCATTTAAATTGCATATTCAGGGCGGGCGAGACGGCCCACCCCACAAGACACCGAATTGTTTGTTGACATTCTATTTAAATGCCGCAACAGCTTAAGTTACTCCGACGGCGTTTGCCGCCATCTGCGAGATGTTTTTTCGCTCACTTTCTCCCAATAATCCCCCTAAATAGTTCCTAAACTCTCGTTTTTGGGCTTGATGACCAAAGATATCGTCAAATCTTTGACACCATTTATCAAAGCAGGGGGGTATCGCGGCGGGGGTTGTCTCTTTCATTGCTCATTCTTTAACGTTATATGCTTGCAGAGGAAGCATTATAGCTCATTTAGATCGTATTTTTTGTTTAAGTCCCGCTAACTAAAAATGTGAGTTAAAATCCTGTAGGTTCTGGCTGGGGATACCTTAAAATTCCGCGTTGGACAATTTGAGAATGATGCTTGTGGGTGTCCCGCCTGCTGTGAAAATACACGCCTTCGGGCGGGACGCCCGGGTGTATCTCACTTTTGCAGATACATCAAGCTGAAAGTTGACCATTAAGATAAGCACAGCCAAGAGAAAAGATAAAGGAAACACTCTCGATATTCCACGCTCGCCCCGATAGTTTCACCGAAGCGTCCCATTCGTTTAATCGTTGATTCAACGAATGGGTAAACGCATCTTAACTGGAACCCAAAATATGCTATAGTTAAATCCGACTAAAATTCAATGTACTTTGTTGTATTTTATGGGTTTTATCAATGGCAAGAGGTTTTAGTAAAGCTGTAACTTTTCAACAAAAGCAAACTGATTCATTGCCTTCGATGATTTTTTTTAATACCAGTTTTTTAGAACATTTTGCCAATTTGAATAACCCGAGAAGAGAAAGAAGTAAAAAACATTTACTCAAAGAGGTAGATTAATCATTTTCTACTTTATTTTTAATGCCCTGCAAGCAACCTTACCAGCACATAGGCAGCCCCAGCCTTTAGCAGCTCATCCATCTAATAAACGAGCCTCACTCACGATCAGAATGGATCGCTCTCTTTTTGGGCGTTTCAACAAGCACAGAAATCACGAGCAAACTTAGCCCCATGATTTTAATCAAGGCGTTGACTGCGTGTGCATACTCCCATTGGTCACGATACCGCGTCCAATCTGCTGGAACGGGATTCGTCAACCATTGGGCGAATTCAGCATTCATTGGCGCGACAAATACGATCCAACTCACAAACGCTAGCACCAAGAGAATAGCTCCGCCCAACGTCCAGTAAAAAGTTGAACCATGTTTGCGAACAAGAAATGCCAGCACGATTGCTGTCAAAATCGCTGTAATTTCAAAAGCTGCGCCGACTGAGCCAAACAATTTATAAACATTTTCAAAGACCGTTACTCTCACCCAAAGTTGCTGGTCAAACTGCATTCTTTGCGGTAACTCTAGCAAATGTGTCATAGACAAACTCAGACTAAATGAAGCCAGCATCAGTGTTATGAATCGCCACGCTCGTATAAATGTCATGTTGCTTTGCCCTAAAGCATATATATCCCTCTGCAACTTATGTTAGACCAATAATGAAATGCTGCGTAACTATCGGAGGGCATAACTAAATTAGCTGATGGGTTTGAAATTTCTAACTAGCAACCTCATAGATACTCCAACTCTATAGAACCCATTTGACATCTTAGGGAGAGGCTGCAAGCCTCTTCTACTTTTGCCGAATTTTTGGTAACTTAATAATGAAGAGGAGCGAGTTTAAATTATGTGATTAGGTTGAAGCGAATGGACGCCCATCCCACAAAACAATCAAAATCATCCCGCAATTATGTAAGGCCTTAAAATTCCACATTTTCGCGCTCATTTTCGTCGGTTCTGGGAGTATCCAAACCTTTCGCAGCCCAGCGCATTGTTTCAATGTATTTTGCCAGACTCGCCACAGTCGCAGCCTCAAACAAATTGCTGACCGATAACTCGACTTGCAAAGCGTCTCGAATGCGAGAAATCAACTGAGTTGCTAGCAGGGAATGCCCACCTAGTTCAAAGAAATTATCGTAGATACTAACCTGCTGTTTTCCCAAAACTTTAGCCCAAATTTTCCCGATCGCGTTTTCGAGATCGGTCCGAGGCGCTACATAATTTTCTGTTAGATCCTCGCTGTCTGTATCTAGATCGGGCAAGGCGCGGCGGTCTACTTTGCCATTAGGCGTCAGTGGCATATTTTCCAACACTGCATAAGTTGCAGGAACCATATATCCTGGTAACTTTTCTTTCAAAAATTGGCGCAAGTCACTTGACTTGAGATTGGGAATTTCTAATTTTTCATTAATGCCGTCAGGAATAACATAAGCTACCAAATGTTTATCGTCGGGGATGTCTTCCCTCACAATTACTACTGCTTCGCGCACTTGTGGATGCTGGCACAAAGCCGCTTCAATTTCTCCCAATTCGATGCGGTAGCCGCGAATTTTTACTTGGTCGTCAATGCGACCTAAAAACTCGATGTTGCCGTCAACCCAATAGCGACCTAAATCACCTGTTTTATAAAGGCTAGAACCAGATTTATTGCTAAAAGGATTAGGAATGAATGCAGCAGCAGTTAAATCTGGCTGGTTGAGGTAGCCTTTCGCCAGTCCGTCACCGCCGACGTACAATTGACCTACAACACCGATCGCCACCGGCTGCAAATCCGCATCGAGGAGATAAATTTGCGTGTTGGCGATCGGGCGGCCGATGGGGATAGATGTTGCGGTTTCGGGTACGTCTTGCACGCAATAATAAGCCGAAAATGTGGTATTTTCTGTAGGCCCGTAAACGTGAATTAATTTAGTGGTTGGCTTTTGTTGGAGAAGTTTTTTAACCCATCTCATATCGACCGCTTCTCCGCCAAACAGCAAGCAGCGCAGCGAATTAAAAGCTTGCGGTAAAACTCTAGCAATTTGTTGAAATAAGGCAGTTGTTAAAAACAAAACTGTGATGGCTTGTTGGCGCAGTTCTAAGGCTAAATCGTGAGGCGAAAGGGTAATATTTGTGCTAATTCCCACGAGTTGAGCGCCGTTAAGCAAGGCTCCCCAAATCTCGAATGTGGCTGCATCGAATGAAGCGTTTGATGCTTGGGCAATTTTATCGGTAGGTTCTATTTTTATATAGTTGGTGTTGAGTACCAGCCGATTTACTGCTTTGTGGGTGACAGCAACTCCCTTGGGTTTTCCTGTTGAGCCAGATGTGTAAATAACGTAAGCTAGGTTGTCTGCTGTTACGGTGTTGGCGGGATTTTCGGCGCTTTCTTTGGCTATGTGTTCCCAGTCGCGATCGAAGTAAATCACCGAGTTTGAGAAGTCTCGGAAATTCTCAATCAATTTATCCTGAATTAGCAAGACTTTAACTCGAGCATCTTCCAGCATCAAGTTTAGCCGATCGCGCGGATAGCTCGGATCTAACGGTAGGTAAGCTCCTCCCGCTTTCAGTACAGCCAACATCCCGACAATTAGGTCGATCGATCGCTCTGCACAAAGCCCCACTAAAACCTCCGCCCCCACGCCCAGTTTTTGTAGATAGCGCGCCAGTTGGTTGCTGCGACTGTTGAGTTCTCTGTAAGTGAGGTGCTGGCTGTCGAAAGTTAGGGCGACATCCTCCAGATGCTGCAGGACCCCCTCTTCAAATAACTGATGAATGCACTTATTTTGAGGATAATCTGTGCGAGTATCGTTCCATTCTCTGAATAATTGATTCACTTCATCCTCGCTCAATAAAGGTAAGTTAGCGATTCTTTGTTCTGGATTAGCCACAATGCTTTTCAGCAGCGTTTTAAAATGCCTCAGCATTCGGGCGATGGTAACTTCATCAAATAAATCCGTATTGTACACAGCTACGCCTCTGAGCCCTTCCGAATCTTCCCACTGTTTGCCGTATCTGCTCCTAAAGTTATCGGAAGCTTCCCACAAATAAAGCTCTAAATCAAAGCGCGTTGTTTGAGTCTCCAAAGGGAAAAAACTCAACTTTAATCCTGGCAATTCTAGCTCGTCCAGCGGCGTATTTTGCAGGCCAAATACCACCTGAAACAGCGGGTGGCGATTCAACGATCGCTCTGGGTGCAATTCCTCGACTAGCTTCTCAAAAGGCAAATCTTGGTGAGCGTAAGCTCCCAGGGTTACTTCCCGCACCCGGCCCAAAAAATCTCGAAATGTCGGGTTTCCCGAGCAGTCAGTTCGCAGCACTAAAGTATTGACAAAAAAACCGATTAATGCTTCTATTTCGCTCAGGTTGCGATTGGCGATCGGCGAACCTAAAACAATATCTTCTTGTTGCGAGTAGCGGTAAAGCAAAGTTTGAAATGCTGCGAGCACTGTCATAAATAAAGTCGCTCCTTCTCGCTGCGAGAGCGCTAAGAGTGCGTTTTTCAGCTTTTTAGGCAGTTCTAAATATTGAGTTTTTCCCCGATAATTTTGCCTAGCTGGTGCAGGGCGATCGCTCGGCAAATTTAACGCCGAAATCCCGTGCAATTGCTGCCGCCAATAAGCTAGCTGAGTTTCTAATACTTCACCTTGCAGCCATTCGCGCTGCCACTCGGAAAAGTCGGCATATTGAAGTGATAATTCTGGTAGGGGAGATGGCTGTTGATTTATCAAAGCTGTATAGATAGCCTCCAATTCTCGAATTAGTATCCCGATCGACCAATCATCGAAGGCTATGTGGTGCATATTTAGCAATAGAATATGCTCGGTTTCTGTCAGGCGCAGGATGGTTACTCGCATCAGCGGCCCCGTGGATAAATTGAAAGGGCGAAGAGATGCGGCTGCGGTGAGTTTATGTGCTTCTGTTTCCCGTAGTTCTGGTGGCAGATGTTGCAGTTCTAAGAGTTTTAAATGAGTCTTGAAAGCGGGAGAGATTATCTGCACGGGTTGGCCTGATACCGCGGCAAAAGTTGTCCGCAAAGTTTCGTGGCGCTGCACTATTTCGTTGAAGGTTTGCTCTAAGGCTGTTAAGTTGAGGGAACCAGTTAAGCGCAGGGCTGTTACTACATTATAGAAAGGGTTTTCCGGTGCGAATTGGTCGAGAAACCACAAGCGCTGCTGGGCAAATGATGCCGGAAAGACAAACACTTCGGCTTCTGAGGAAATATTCAGTTTTTGTAGATCGTCTGTAAAGGAATTGTCATAAATTTCGGAGACCATATCTGTTGCTCTTGGGGGATGGGATGTGTTAGTTTTTTGATGTGTGGGGTTGCTTTTTGAGGGTGCGATCGCCTCTTAAAACTTTCGCGAGCAAAAGATCGGAACTTTTAAAATCATAAATCTGGGTGCGGGAGTGCGGGAGAGACGCGGGCAAAAGAAAGGGGGTTTCTGCCTGCAGGATCGAGTTATCCGTTGAGGGGCTAGGAGTGCGACCCCCCAATCAAATTTAGTCGCAGAAGGGGTCAATCGATTTGAGATTTTAGATTTGAGATTTTAGATTGAAGCCTTGACCCCACGGATAAATTCGGGGGGCAAGTTTCATCGGATACAGGTTTTTTATTTCTGGGTCCTGAGTCTCCGAAGGAATGAATCCGGGGGCTTGTATCCTGGATGCTTTCGGTCATTAGGCTGGTGATTCGGGTGCCATCGGGTGAGTTAGATGTGAGAATTACCGGGAGCAATCCGTGGGGAGGTCAAGCTGTAGTATGATTTCTAATTGCACAAAGTGTTCTTGGGACGATCGCCAATTTTTCACATCTCCAACTGAGCGACTACTATTGATTAAACAGTGTCCGCAATCTTTTAGATCAACTCACTATAACTTGCGACCTGATTTGCCAAAATACTTAAGAACACTGGACGTGCAGTTTAAATTAGAGGTTATAGGCTAATGGCGCAGCGGAACGTATACTCGTCAAAGGGCGAGCCAGAGGATGCACAATCAGCAGAAGAAGTTCTCCACTCAGTAATGCAAGAACTGGACGCTTTGCATGAAAATGTCAAAGGCCAGTTAAATCAAGACATTACACGGCTGCAAACAGAAAAAAATCACCTGATTGAGGATATTGAAGGCCTGAGAGAGCAATATCGCAAATTGCAGTCTCAGCAAATGGAAGCTCTGTCTGGGCGATACATTCAGCAGCAGCAATTGTGGCTGAAGCAGTTGGCTCAAGTTTTGGCTCACAATTTGCAGGATTTGTTGGTGCAGCGGTTCAACGAACTCAGCGCTAACTCGGGACATTCTCTCAGCAGCCCTATTCCCAGCGGCGAGTTCCCGATACCGATGCCGCCGAGCAACTACGGCGAACGAGCCTCGGAGTTGCTCGCGGCGCTGGATGAAAGGATCGATCGCAGTTTCCAGATGCTGGAACAAGATTTGAGCAGCTATGAAAGCGAGCTTTCCATGCGGCTCAACAATATGCAAACCCTAGAGCGGCAAGGGGAAGAGCTGTTACAAAATCTCGTAAACCGCATCAGGGAAGAAGTCGAATCAGAAGAAGAATATCTTGAGAATCCTTTCGATGCTCAAGATTCCTATCCCGAGGAATCAACTAATTCTGTCCGCGCGCACGTTCTGCCGCCAACACCTGCGGATAGGCCGCGGGAACCCGTGCCGCAGCCCTCTTCAGTGCCCTCGACCGCACCCGCTAAAGCACCTTCTCAAGTACAGACAGGTTTGGTGCTGGCTTTGTCTTCGGCGGTGGTATTGTCGCTGTTTAATGTTTGTTTGAGAATTCTGATTAAAAGCAACAATCCTCGGGTGGTTTTTGGCTTGTTTGAATTTCCCGGGGTGGTGACTCCGGGTTTTGGAAATTCTTTGTTGATTTTGTTGATGCGGCTGATCGTGGTGATGGCTTTGATGCCGATATTGGCGACATTTCTGTATCCTTCTGTGTGGAAAGATATTAGGCGGTTGTTCCAGTCGGGCGATCGAGCTTTGTGGAGCAAGGTTTTAGGAAGCGCATTTTTTCTGTTTTTGTCTCAGGTTTTGATTTATTTGGCGATCGGCAATATTCCGGCGGGGATTGCGATTACGATTTTCTTTATTTATCCGATCGTCACCGTACTGGGTTCTTGGATCTTGTTTGGCTCTCGCCCCAGCAGAGTCGGCTTTTTGGCGATCGTCGGGATTACCGCAGGTCTGATTTTAGCTGGGTGGCCGAGTTTTGCAACCTCAGCTCCGGGCGGCGGCAATGTCGGGGTGGGAGTCACGGCTGCACTGGCTTCTGGGATTACCTTTGCAGGTTACGTATTGCTGACGCAAATGGCCGCCGGCAAGCTGCACCCGATTCCTTTTAGTTTAGTTAATTTCGCCGCGATTTTTGTATTTTCCTCCCTGAGTTTGTGGGTGCCGCTGTCGGAAAATTTTGCTCCTAAAATCGACCAAAATGTTTGGCCTGGTTTGATTGTGGGAGGCGTTGTTTTAGGGGTGCTGACGCTGTTTAGCTATCTTTTGAATAATTTTGCCATCCGGTTCGCGGGGGCAGCCTTAGCGTCAGTAATTGGCACTTTGGGGCCGGCGATGACCGCACTCTTCGGGTTTATAATTATCAATGAGAACTTGCAGCCTGTGGCAATTTTCGGCATGGCTGTGGTGACGTTGAGCGTGGCTGCTATGAGTGTGGAACGCATAGTGGCTCCTCAGAAGAAGGCTAGTTAACGCTTGAATTTGGGCGATCGGCCATTCAAAAACCCGGTTTATTCAATAAACCGGGTTTCTCTATGCGGACACAAGATCGTATCAAATTTGTTAGCATCGGAATTATTCCTATCTCTTTTCTCTTTATCTGCGTGAATCTGCGTGAATCCCTTGTCATCTGCGGTAAAGAAATTCTCTTGTTTTAACCGCAGATGAGGGCAGATGCAACACAGATTAACGCAGATTAATTAGCTCGATTTCGGTTGCACCATCCATCCGTGATTGTTGACTGTTGACTGGATTTGACGGCTGACGATGCAACCGGAATTGATATCAATAGACTTATTGCATAAATCTTCGATCGATCGGGAAACCGCAGATGCAACGCAGAGGCATTTCAAGATAGGAGAGCGAATGCCTCCAATTCAAGTCTAAACAAGAGAAACAACCACTCGAAAACCCACAATACTAGCCTTGCAATTCGCCTGATATCGGAGGCGACACGCGCTGCCACAATTCGGAGAATGATCGTTCCAAGAACCCCCCCGCAACAACCTCAGCGAAGAGTCGCCGTCAGACTCCCAAACGCTGCCATCAGCAGGCGCACCGTTATAATTATTGTGCCAAGCATCCGCGCACCATTCCCAAACATTTCCGTGGAAATCGTACAATCCGAAAGCATTGGGTTTAAAAATGCCAACATCTGTCGTTTGAAAGCGATAAACTCCTTTCGGCGCCTCAGCGTAATTAGAATTTCCGTTGTAATTTGCTAACTCGCTCGTAATCATTTCCCCAAAGTGAAACGGCGTCTGAGTTCCCCCCCGGCAAGCATATTCCCATTGGGCCTCACTAGGCAAGCGATAACGCTTACCAGTTTTTCGAGAAAGTCTAGCGCAAAACTCCACAGCCTCGTACCAAGATACATTTTCTACAGGTCGATTTGGACCTTTAAAACGGGCCGCATCGGGATCGAGAAATATTTTAATTTCCGGCAGCGCCGCAACTGCTGTCCACTGTGCCTGAGTGACGGGAAATTTGCCCATATAGAAAGATCCTAAAGTTACTCGGTGCTGCGGTTTTTCGTCGCTGTCACCCCGATCGTTTGGGGAACCCATAAGGAAAGTACCGCCAGGAACAGATACCATTTCCAGGACTGTACTGCTACCGAGATGTTCTTCAAAAAAACCCGCTTTGCCGCTCTTAAGATTACTTTGCTTCCCGCTCTTGTCTATAGTCACTACTTGAAATTCAAAACTGCTTTTGACAAGAGAACTTCTCTGTGGTGCCTTGCTAGGAGGCGGATTGGTGTTGGATTTTTCCCTCGGATTTACAGAGACATTGCTGTTGATTTTGCCGCTGAGAGTGAGCGGGGGATTGATAGCAACTTGTCCTTCCTTTGCCCGCAAATAATTTATATCTCGTTGTCCTCCATTGACAAACTGGGGTTGGGGAGGTAAAGAATAGAGATTTAAAGCTTTGATTACTTCATCAGCAGATTGATATCGATTTTTAAGATAATCTTGAATTAATTTATCTAAAATGTTTCCCAACTCGGTGCTGATTTTTGTGCCGGCGGGCAACCGTTTTCTCCACATCCAGCCGCCGTTTATCGGGTCGTAAAGGTCATCGGTACCGTCAGCTTTTGGCAAACATTGAGTTAGCAGTCTCAGGCAAGTTATCCCCAAACTGTACAAATCGCTTCCGGGGAAAACTTGACCCCGCATTTGTTCCATCGGCGAATATCCGGGCGTTCCTACCGTTGTGCCTACTTGGCTCATCAGCGAACCCGTCACTTGTTTGGAAATGCCGAAATCTATCAGAACTAACTCTCCTCGCCCTCCCCTTGGGAAAGCGGAACTGCGAAAATTTCCCGCCTTAGGCAGAGATGAGGTAACAGAGGTGCGGCGGCGGATGATATTCTCAAGTTTGATGTCTCGGTGAATGACATTGCGCTCGTGCACAAATTTCAGAATCGGCAAAATATCTGCCAGCAACTGCCAAATTTTTTCTTCGCTAAAAACGCCCTGCTGAGTTAATTCAGCCAGTAAATTTTGCCCCTCAATCAACTCTTGTACTAAATAAAGTCGGTTGTCTTGTTCAAAATAAGCAATTAATCGAGGAATTTGGGGATGTTCGCCGAGTTCGTAAAGCCGTTTCGCTTCTTCTTTAAACAATTCTGTGGCTTTTTCAAGTGCTGAGGTTCCTTGAAATTGGGGCATAAACTGCTTGATGACGCAGGGATCCTCCATGCGATCGGTATCAACCGCTTCATAAGTTCTGCCAAATCCCCCTTCGCCCAACAGTCGAATCACGCGGTAGCGGTTTCTGAAGAGAGGCGTGAGGTCGGGCTTGCCGCAACTTTGACAAAATTTAGAGTTGTCGGGATTGAAAGGATTAGAACACTTGGGATTAGAACAGTAGAACATATCTGGGAAGAAATGATCCGGTTAAGATTATGATATATCTTTTTGGCCCCCTCATGAAATACTAACAATTAATAATGGGTTATTGACCGTTGACCGTAGGGAGGGCATTACCGCCGCTTGTGTCGCCCCAAGGGAGAAAGTAGAAGGCAGAATTTAAAACGCCAATTAATCCAAAGAAAGCGATTTGAGTGCCAAAAATGTTAGCGCGAGCGATCGATTTTAGCAACCCGCTTACGGCCGATATTCGTCTGGGGATATTGGTAATTTCTTTACAGAGGCCAGTAGAGTACAACTCGGCGATCGCCCAACCAAAAAGCGATCGCACTCAAAGAATTATCGGACGAGAAACTAAGAAAGCGATTTCAATAAGCAATTCAATCGCTTCATCGGGGCCTAAGAATTCTACAAGCTCGATAGTCCTTAAAGGCGATCGGGGTAATTTCAACCTAAAATATCATATTTCTGCTGCATTTGGCAAACTTTCCGCCTCCTGCTAAATAACTTTATTTTTTAATACTTTGACTACTAAAATAACTGATATAAACAGAACACAGCATGATACTGACACTATTGTTTCTTTGATATTTGTGATATGAATACAATAAATCCCTGCTCTTTAATCAAGGCAGAAAAACTTGAAACACAAAATGGCATGAGATATAACCTGAATGCCTGCCAACGATCTCTTTCGCCCTTACTAGAAGAAACACTTAGCATCAGGCCCGTACCGATTACAGCACTTATACCAATTGAATTGATCCATATCTTAACCGCAGGATCAAAATGAAAACAAACTACTATAACATACCAAATGAGATAGCACCAGAGAATAGCTTTATCTAATTTGATTTCGTAAAGATATTGAATCCACCATTTCATAGGTTTAAAAAGGCTTTTACCTTTTCATTTTTTTTGATGAAGACAACCCGGTGGATTGAATAATTAGGGAGGGAGAGCCGAAGAGTCTTCTAACGAGAAAAAGCGATTCTTTTTAGCTCCCAGCCCTGTCGCTCAACCATTTTGCAGAGTGCTTTGCCAGAAACAGATTTTATAGAGATAACTCAATTAACTGTTTCTCCGGCGCAAGTTCATTTTGTTGACTGGCGACTTCAAGCCAACCCTGAACAGCATCTTCAAGGATCTCTAACAACTGTTCATAACTCTTTTCCCATGTGTGACAACCTGGAAGTGTTGGAACTGAGTCGCACCACAGGCTATCTTCTTGCCAGATAATCGCCTTAATCTTCATGATTAATCTCTAATAGCTATCTGAAGAGGATTTTAGGATATCACTCCAAAACTTGCTTTTGAAGCGATCGCCCCCAGGTAATTTTGAAGTATTGGCGATCGCGATCGAGGCATAATGGCTAAGATGAGTTCCTGACAATTCTAAACTCCACCTTCTAGTTGATCCAGGTCATCTACGGTTAATGGCGCTCGAGCGCTATTTTCTGCTGCATTTCTTGGACAAAAATTGAGATTTTATCCTAGCAACTATAAAAACAAGAACAATTCAGATTTTTTATTAAGCCGTGGAAGGCTTGAGACACATAGGCCCTATATTCAGGCTAAAGTATCGCTACTTCATCATCAATTTCTACCCAACTTCCTCTCCTGCACCACCCATTGCTCGAATAGCTTAGCACCCATTTTGTATCGCTCGTCCCCTAAGTTTTGAATCACGCCAGTACCCGCCAGAACCTCCAAGGAATCAGCAACTTCTCCAAAACTAAAATTTGTGGTTTGAACCAGTATTTCGGCCAGGGTAAACGCATCTTAACTGGAACCCAAAATATGCTACAGTTAAATCCGACTACAACTCAATGTAGTTTGTTGTA
>NZ_JAUBTO010000026.1:0-69112 GCF_036702495.1 Microcoleus sp. C2D2
TTCCACAAAAGATAAATTTTCTTGTGGAACAGGCATCTTGCCTGTTCATAAAAGGTTAATTGACAATGGTGCAACATATGAGGTTAAAGGAACTGTGTTAAGCCCCTAGCTGTTTAGTTTTCGCCGCTATGAGTCCCCCGTTTACGCGCCAAAGTGTGTCGTTAACTGTTTTTATGCACTCCGGGCGCAGGAGTTTAACCTTGACTACTCTAGTATACTAGCAATTTCCTGACTTTTAGTCAGGGATTTAAGAAATTAAAGCCGTCCTAGAAGGACAGGGTTTTAGACCCAATTTCCTTGATAAAGCCACGAATTTTTCAGCTTCTTTCTGTATCAGGACTCTTCCTCCTTACTACAAACAGTACCTTTTATTTTTCAAAGAAACTTGAGCATCGAGAGGGAATGACTTTGATAGCCTAATTTTTGATAGAGATTCACCGCAGGCTGATTGCTGAGAAATACTTGCAAACCAATTTGCCGATCGCCCCTTTCCCGCGCCCAATTTTCAGCATGAATAACTAAAGCTGCACCGACTCCTTGACGGCGATGTTCCGGTGCTACGTACAGCAAAAAAATGTGAGCGTAACGTTCTCCGGTGGTTTGGTCGATCGCATTTCCCAACCACAAACATCCGACAACCGATTGGAGATTTTGGACTTGAGATTGGGGATTGAGATACTGCGAGGGAAGCACCGGCAAAATTTCTGCCTCTTCCTGGCTGTTTTTCTGGCACTCTACCCACCAAACCGGCGTCTGGTTAGAAAAATACTGCTCGACAGTTTGAGCCAAATGTCCCAATTCCCCATCCGGGTAAAGCTCTCGGTATGTCCGGTGCATAAACTTTACCAGTTTTGCTCGATCGAGTCCCGATCCCGAGCGCAGCCCGTAGCCCGGTATTAGTTGAGCAGACATCAGATCACCGGACACTGAGAGCCCAATAATTTAGCCCCAAGAAAATTGGATTCACTACTGCCGCTTGCTTTTGGGGGATCGCTTCCTCAATCGGTGCCGGGGCAGCCATGTCAGCCGGCAAAAAGATGCGAGCGCTGACTGCTACCAGAGCCGCAAAAAATACTAATATCGCTATGAATGGAGCAATGTATTGACGAAGGATAGCCATAACCGCAAAAACTTGATTCTTGAGTTGATATTATCAAGTGTACCATACAAATCTTGTCAGCTATAATGGCTGATTGGACACTTAGCTCAAGCTTGAGCGATCGCCAATACCAACATACACAAAATATAATATTATGAGTGCCTCGCCTGCTGTTTATGAAGCTCTGGCTAAGTCAATTGTTTTTTTGAATCAAAAACCGAACGCGCAAAATGAAGTTGCGCGTTTCCTGGAGACTAATGCCTACTATATCGATCGCATATTCGACGACCCAGAAACCGGCTTTTATGCGATCGGCTTCGGTTCATCCGACCCCCAAAAACCGCCAGTCCTCGTATTCCGAGGTACAGATTTCATCGACGGCGAAGCTATATTTTCCGACTCCCGGGACATTGGTTTACCCGAATTTGAAAAGAACAAAGATAACATCCAAAACTGGCTGACACAAATCGGTCAAGATACTGGTAAAAACCCCAGCAAGTTATTGCCCGATGTCATCGGTCACAGTTGGGGCGGAGCTGTCGCTCAAATTGTAGCGACCGAATACACATCTATTACCGGCGATATCTTTACTTTCAACTCTCCGGGAGTGTCAGCGAGTACCTTCAACACTTTTCGGAGAAATCTCACCAGAGTCGGCAACAAAAATGTCAATCACTACATTGTCAGCGGAGATTTCGTCACCTTGTTTGGCGAAGCATTTCTGCCGGGAAAAGTATTTCTCCAAAGTTTTACAGACCCTAGTATTAATCCCTTAACTGTTTTGGCAAAACATCGAACTGAAAATTTGTTAACTAATCCGCCAGCGGATTTTTTCCAGAGGCAAATTTCTGTAGAACAATTAAACAGTCCCGAGTTTGCTTATAACAACGACTCAGATTTTAACGAGTTTATCGCTGCGATGAATTTTGCCCTGCCCAATGTGTCAATACCCATCAGAACCAGAGCGGGTGCAGAGAGTTTGAGAACAGCACCCGAATTTTCTTTTGTGCAGTTAATCAGACAAATGCAATTCGGTTTAGCTCCCTTGCAACCGAATTATTTATCAGGCGACGCTCGCAACAATACTGCTACCGGGGGCCCTGGAGAGGATACAGTTATCGGCAACGGCGGTAACGATACTCTCAGAGGCAATCGAGGTAATGACAGCATCACCGGTGGTGATGGCGACGACTTCTTGTACGGCGGCAGAGATAACGATTATTTCGAGGGCGGCAACGGAAACGATTTGATTTCCGGCGAGTTTGGCAACGATTTTTTAATTGGCGGCGCGGGGCGCGATCGCTTTGTATTGGAATCCGGCGGCGGAGCAGATGTGATTGTAGATTTTCAAGATAGTGAAGATTTAATTGCACTGTCGCGGGGTCTAACTTTTCCTCAAATTAGAGTAACCCAAGGTGTTGACGGAGCTTTAATTACTATCCCGATTACTGGGGAAATTCTGGCTACTCTCAGAGGCGTAGTGGCAAGCAATATTACGCGGGTAGATATTGTATAGCTTTAGTGCGAGAAAAGTTTCTAGTTTGGGTGGCGCGAAACCGAGGCGGGTTTGGTACCGAGATTGTTTTTCCTCAAATTTTTTTGGCTAAATTTCTCCCTAAAAAGCAACGGAATATGACCAATTAATATGGTTAATAAACGTAGTTTACAGTAAACTTAATTAAGTAGCTTAAACACTAATTCCCAATCTAACGACAGGAAATAAAAAAATATGCCCTCCTCCCCCGCCGCTTACGAAAATATAGCCAAACAAGCTGTTTACGTAGATAACAACCCCCTGTTTCAAACTTTAGTTCAAACGGGTTTGAGCGCTGCTGGCTACCTAATCGATCGCACCTTTGACGATCCCGGGACTGGATTTCACGCGATCGGCTTAATTTCCACCACCCCAGACAAACCGCCCGTTTTAGTATTTCGCGGCACCGACTCGCTCATAGACGAAGTTGGCAACGCAGACAAGCGCGGCGTCGGTTTCAACCAATTTGAAGCCAACAAACAGGCATTAGGAAATTGGCTGACACAAATCAGTCAAGATACAGCAAAAAACCCCCGCCGCTTGCCCCCCGATCTTCTCGGACACAGCTTGGGCGGTGCTTTAACGCAACTAGCCGCCACCGAATTTACCTCTACTATCGGAGATATTGTCACCTTCAATTCTCCCGGAGTTGCTCAAAGCACAGTCAATACATTTAAGCAGAAAGCCGGCGCCGGAAAAAATGTAACTCACTACATAGTTAGCGGCGATTTTGTTAGTTTGGGAGGAGAAGCTTTTCTCCCCGGAAAAGTAGTTCTTCAAACATATACAAACCCGATTATTAACCCGCTACTTGTCTTGGAAAAGCACGTCCAAAGCGGTTTTTTAACTGCTCCTCCTCCCGGTTTGACTCAGACAGAAATCTCTGTAGACCAGTTGAACCGCCCTGATTTCACTTTCACAGATTCTGATTATTTAGAGCTGTTAGGTGGCTTAGACTTTGCACTGTCGGCCTTGGGAACATCGCTGCGATCGCGCAGCAGTTTAGAGCAATTCAGAACCGCTCCGGGAAGCTCCTTTTTAGGAACCGTTGGTGCAATAACAACTGCTCTCGATCCATCGCAAGCTAACCAATTACTAGGCGACGATGCCAACAATACAGCCTCAGGTTTTGCAGGGGAGGATATTATCATTGGTAATGGGGGAAACGACACTCTCACCGGCAATAAAAACAACGATATTATCAGCGGTGGTGTCGGCAACGACCAGCTATTCGGTGGCAAAGGGGATGATAATTTGAGCGGTGGAGAAGGAGACGATACGCTCGTTGGCGGAGTGGGTGCGGATCTCTTAATTAGTGGCGCTGGACGCGACGTGTTGGTGTTAGGAGTAGGCGCCGGTACAGATACATTTATAGACTTTCAAAAGGGTCAAGATTTAATCGGTTTGAGCGGAGGTTTGAGGTACAACCAACTGAAAGTTACTCCAGGCGATTTTATAACGACGATTGAAATTGCCAGTAACGGCGAAGTTCTTGCCAGTATTACTGGCATTCCAAGTAGTCCGCTAACAGGTAGTGATTTTATTGCGATTTAGTTGGCGGCTGGCAATACAGATATTCGGTAGGGACATAACAATGTTGTGTCCTGATTTTATCTTAGGAACGCCACACAGAATTTATACTCATTCGATGATTAAAAACATCAATATTCCTGCTGGGGCGGGTTCACCGAAATCTAGGAAAAGTAGTGCAGACATTGGTAAACCGGCGTTGCATAATTGCGGGATGATTTTGATTGTTTTGTGGGATGGGCGTCCCGCCCGAAGGCGTGTATTTTCACAGCAGGCGGGACACCCCACAAGAATCATCCTCAAATTGTGCAGCGCGGGTAAACCCGCCCCACCCGGATCTTATAATTATAGCGACCGGACTTGATATTAATCGAAATCGTCCAGTCCAGGCCTGGGCATGGATGCTAATTTTTTCTCATCTTCTAGGGGCAGAAAGAAAATGGTCAGCATACCGGGAATCACTGCCAGCGCGCTCATCAAAAAATAATTTTGATAGCCGAGATCCGCCTGCAAGTAGCCGCTAAAAACGCCCGGAATCAGCACTCCTGCGGCCATAAAAGCCGTTGTAATTGCATAGTGAGATGCTTCGTATTCAGGGCGGACAGTCCGCATCAAGAACACTGTATAGGCAGCTACGCCAAGTCCGTAAGTAAATTGCTCGATCGAATTTACGGCATAAGCCCATTCAATCCCCGGTTGATTGATTGCCAACAGCCAATACAGCACGTTAGTTGAATTTTGCAGAATTGCCGTCGGCCACATCCATTTTTTCAATCCTTGTTTTGCAATTAAATAGCCGCCCAGCAAACCTCCAATTAACAGAAACATTACCCCGATCGTACCCGATAACAGACCCATGTCCGATGTGGAAACTGCTAATCCTCCTTTCTCCACTTTATCCATTAAAAATGGCGGAGCCATTTTAAAAGTCAAGGCATCGCCTAACCTAAAAATCAAGACATAAGTAACAATCCAACCAATTTTATCTTGCTGAAAATAAGTTTTAAAGGCTTCGATAAAGCTTGTTGTTTGTTGGGGGGTGTCGGATTCCAGATCGTAATTTCGAGGATAGGGAAGATACCACCGCTGAAAGAGATATATCAGCACAAATATAATCGCACAAATGCCAAAGGCTGTCGCCCATCCGTAGTTAAGCGCAGACACGCTAAAATCCGAACCGAAAAGTGACAGCGGAATGTCTTGATATATTTTGGTGTCGCCTGTATTTCCGGTGACTAAATGCTGTTCGGCCAGTTTCCCGGCTAAGAACACCAATACACCGCTACCTGCAATGACAGCACCTCTATAAGCCGTGTTGCGAACCCCGACAAACAAGGCTTGCTGGTCTTTATTGAGAGTGTTTAAATAAAATCCGTCAATGGCGATGTCGTGAGTAGCTGACACAAAGGCGATCGCCGTAAAGATAACAAGCGATATAATAATCGGTGCCGGCGTTAATACGCCAAAAGCTAGGAAAGCAAACAGAAAAGCACAAATGATTTCGGTTGCTAAAATCCATTTGCGTTTGGTGGAATACAAATCAACAACTGGCCCCCACAAACCTTTTAATACCCAGGGAAAAGACAAAAGACTTGTCAAGCCGATGAGCTCGTTGCTGGTTCCCATACCTTTCAAAAAAATCACCGACATTAAATTAACGACGGTGTAAGGGAGACCTTGAGCGAAATACAATACTGATACCCACAATCCAGCGTTATGCTTTTTTTTCATTGCAAAGATATTTTGGCGAGTTATTTATCTAATTTACTGAGTGCGATCGACAATTCCGGTCAACTAAACCGCTTGCATCACAGTATATGTCATTCCGATGCCAGCGGCAGCCATATAAATAGTGTATTTTAGCATCATTCAGACTCACAAATATTTGAATTTTTGGAATAAGCCTGCAATAATTTTTCTCCGTTAAAATGAACGAGGTAAGCGCGAACATTCTTTTCCCAGTCAGAAGTGTCATAAGTTCGCAGCAGTTCCAAAGCACTTTCTTGTATCTGATATGCAGTTTTTGGACTATTCACCGGACGTTCGGGACTGTCAGGATTAACAACAATTAAACCTGCATCTAGAAACTGATGCACAGTCTGGCGGCGCACAGTTTCCCGCGTATGTGGCGCATACTTTTTACCGTATTGCTGCTCCATAAATTCCATAATTGGTGTGATTCCCCGAAGTGGAGATTTCGCCGATTCCCAAGCATCCTTTGGCTTGAGGTCAAGCAAAGCCAGAAGGGTTAAGGCGGAACGTTCGTTAAGCTGACCTTTTGGAAAACCCAGCGCTGCAAGTATTTCTAGAGATTCATCAATACGGTTCTTGATTGTCATCGGGCTATTTTCTAACGGATTGGTCGCGTTAAGCAGTTGTCTCTCGACAAGTCGATCGATCTCCCGCTGTGTAGGAAATATGTCTCCAATTTCACTACCAAGTAAAAGTAATTGCTCTACATTAGGATACTTCAAATTGCGTAAATCCGTAGCATTAACTTGAGTGTGTCCGTTGAACAGTCGGAAAAACGCATCTACCAAACTCGAATTTAGATAAACTGCCAATCCCCGCGCCAGGGTGAGGTCTAACCCGCGTCCCTGTTGGTGAAAGTAATTCAAATGGTTCTCAAAACCCACGCTACAACTATTAATTTTATTGGCATCCCAGACAACTGCAACAATTCGCTTTTTCTCTTCCTTTGACGAGAAGCGCTTGCTCAAAACATAATGTTCGTTAGGTACGAGGAGTGCAGCAGTTTTTTCCGTGACAGCTAAAGCTTGATGCTTTCTCGTTGCTGTGGGATATTCAACACCGCCAGCCGAGAAGTGTGCGGGATAAATCAGCGGAACTGTACCGTTCTCAGGTTTTAGTCGCAAGTCAGAGCGAACACGAAAATCTACCACTTTTCCGGTAGAAACTGTTAAGCTTAATTCCTCTAGGGTGCAAGTAAATTGAGCTATTTGCTCGACTACTTTCTGGCTGACAGAATCCGGTAAAATCCGAATAAATTGCTCGGAATCTTTGGGATTAATTAAGGCGGTATAGGGCAGTTGGTGAGACAAAACCAGGTCGTCGCCCGCGCTGCTGCTTGAGGTAATTAGTACAGTATCTGGCTGTTCTATTTGTTTGGTGGCGCGCACAATAATAGTTTCTTGCAGCACCGCATCATCGCGAAATGGCAACTGTCGGGATTCAAAGATGTGTACTTGGCGCAAAGCCATCATTTGAAGGAATACTTTGCGGAAATCTCGAAAGTATAAACCGTTGCAAAAGCTGCGGGGAGTAATCGATACTAATTCACCGTTTGGTTTGAGCAGGTGAGCGGCAGCAACTGTGAAGCCAGCGTAGAGATTGCTGGTTTCTAGTCCTATAGAACGCAGCAAGGTTCGGGCTTGGGATTTAGCGTCTATCTTGGCATAGGGAGGATTGATAATTGCATGGGTAAATTCCCGTTTTACTGGTTTTGTGAATAGATTGGGCTGCAACATATCGGCGCTGTCTTGAATAAAATCTATTTCGCGAACCTCACAGTTAAAAGATAGCCCAAAATGCTGACATTCAATACTGCACAATTCTAAAGTTTGCTTGAGGTATTCAATCAAAATAAGGTCGATTTCATAAGCTGTAACGTGCAGGCTACGCGGTCTGTTTGGGCGCTGACAAAGCTCGCAAACAACTGCTGCTAACAGGGAACCAATTCCTGCACCGGCATCTAAAAGCGATATATCGGGACAGTTAAATTCAAACATTGCCGCCATCAAACTTGCGACTGAGGAAGGTGTTAAAAATTGTCCCTTTTCTCCTCTCTGGCTTTGCTGCAACTTTCGGGTTGCTTCTTGGCGCCAGCCATCTACTCGATCGAGTAAATTGCTTGCAGTTGAGTAGCTGTTACCCGCAAGGGCTAGCGTTTGAAAGTGCGGTACTATCATTTGTTCAAAAAGTGCGTTAGCGAAGCCCTCGAAGAGGATCGCGAGTTCAGTTTATTTTCGCGAAAATAGGAATCTATACGCTATCATAGTACCAGTTTACTCTCTTCCCATAACAGAAAAGGGCAGCCATGAGTCAAGAAAGTTTTACATTTCTCCTTGATGGCGAAAAAAAGAGGCGCTGAAGGCGATCGCTACTGTCACCGATCGCAATTTAACTTATGTTTTGAACGAAGCGATCGCTTTTTACCTGGATATCTATCAAGGGCTGCTTGATGAGATTAATAAAGGGGTCGCCGAGGCGGAAGCTGGAGAATTTGCCAGCGATGATGAAGTTCAAGCAGTTTTTGTTAAATTGACTAAATAGGGTTAGTATTATTGAACCGCGAAGACGCGAAGGACACGAAGGAAGAAGAAAGAAGAAGAAGGAAGAAGATAATTTTATACCGAGAAGGGTGTAAGAGGCCCGATCGACTTTTTCTGCAAGCGTGTGTTTTGCAATACCTATTTTACTTATTTGCCCACTTAATGTACCATTGTGCGAAAATGTCAAGCGGACGCTCAAACCAAAAGTCTGTAAAGGACTGTTAAACGCTCTCTCACACATTTCTGATGCGAAATACCAAAACATTCTTTTTGTCAAGCTTGTTCCTGATTGGCTTAACAATTAGTTTTCTGCTGACTCCTGGTTGGTTCTCCAACTTCCCATCCCGCGCTAGCGCAACTATGCCCCCGCAAACCCAAACCGCCGAATTTCGCGCCTTCTGGGTGGACGCCTTCAACCCCGGCTTCAAAACCCCTCAAGAAGTCACAAAATTGATCGCAGACGCGCAGCGGGCAAATGCCAACGCGATCGTCGCCCAAGTCCGCCGCCGCGGCGATGCTTTTTACACGAGTGCGATCGAACCCCGCACCCTCGATCCTAACGTTCCGGCGGGTTTCGATCCCCTGCAAGATTTGATTGACAAAGCCCACGCCGCAGGCATTGAAGTACACGCTTGGATGGTGACGCTGCCGGTGGTTTCGGGCAGCAAACTTCCCGCCGGTCACGTTTGGCAGCAACACGGGCCTTCTGCCCCAGGAAACGACAATTGGGCGATGCTGACTTACGGGGGGGAAGCACCCGGTTTCCTCGATCCCGGCCATCCAGACGCCCTAGATTATACTGTTTCCGTCTATTTGGACTTGCTGAAGCGCTACGATGTGGACGGCGTACAGTTGGATTATGTGCGCTACGGCGGGCCGACTTGGGGCTACAATCCGACTGCGATCGCCCGTTTCAATCAGCAAACAGGTCGATCGGGCAAACCCTCACCCACGGATCCCGCGTGGATGCAGTGGCGGCGCGAACAGGTGACAAATTTAGTCCGGAAGCTTTATGTAGAAAGCCTTGCGATTAAACCGCGCGTTAAAATTACCGCCGCCACGATCGCCTGGGGAGACGGCCCCACAAATGATGCAGGGTGGTATCAAACGCAGCCTTACAAAGAAGTATTGCAAGATTGGCGCGCTTGGCTGGAAGAAGGGATCGTAGACATGGCGATGCCGATGACTTACCAGCGCGAGTACAAACGATCGCAAAAACTCGCTTATGACCGCTGGATCGAGTACGCCAAAGACCACCAGTACAACCGCCAAATTGCGATCGGCCCCGGCAATTACCTCAACTACATCGAAGACACCCTAGCGCAGGTTCGCCGCGCCGAAGATCCCTCTGCAAAAGGAAATCACGTAGCCGGTACGGTGCTGTATTCCTACGCTAGCAGCAACGTCTACACGAATGTGGAACTGCGATCGGGCGGTAGCGGTGATTTGCCCCGCCAGCCTTGGAAATACGTTCCCCAAAGCAACGATTTGTTTTACAGGGCGCTTTCTGTGCCGAGTCAATACGTTGATGCTGCGACGGGCAAAACCTATGAAACTCAGCCTGTGTGGGCGACAGCAGCAGCGGTTCCCGATATGCCTTGGAAGTCGCGGCCGACTACAGGTGCGATCGCCGGAAATTTGCAGCGGTGCGATTCCCTACGGGATAGCTTCGCCGCGCGTACTTGCGACGGTGCCAGCTTGACATTGCAGTCGATCGATGCTGCTGCCAAGGTGCGTCAACTGCGCGCCGATGGTAAAGGATGGTTTGGGGCGATCGAGCTTTCTCCGGGAACTTATCAGTTGAAAGTTGACGGAAGTCAAATTCAACAAACAGTTAATGTTGTCGCCGGTGAAGTCACCAAAATCAATCTCGGAGCATCTTAACCGGTCTACTCGTTACCAGGCTCTACCTGGTAACGCATATCCGGAGGCTCTGCCTCCAATTTCGATAAAAGCTTGCGAGGCAGAGCCTCTAGATATCGGTTCCCAGGCTCTGCCTGGAAACCAGTTAAAATCATCCCACATCAAATTATAAATTTATCAATCGAGATATGCTAACAACTGAAGCCCCTTTCACGCTCCGTAAATGGACAGTTAAAGAGTATCACAAGCTGGGAGAAATCGGAATTTTTAATCCAGAAGAACGACTCGAATTAATTGAAGGAAATATTATAAAAATAAGTTCAAAAGGAACTGTTCACGCTTCCGCCACTAGACGCACTGCTAACCTGCTGAACAATCTTTTGGGAAATCAGGCTGCTGTTTATACCCAAGATCCGATCGCACTCGATGACAATTCTGAACCCGAACCAGATATCGCCGCAGTCAGAATCGATCCGTTTGACTGTGCGACTCACCATCCCACTCCCTCAGAAGTATATCTCATTATCGAACTGGCAGACAGCAGCTTAACTTTCGATCGCGAAATTAAAGCCAAAGCTTACGCGCGATCGGGAATTGCCGATTATTGGGTGCTAAATGTGAATGAGCGACAACTGCACGTTTTTCGAGAACCTACTGAAAATGGGTATCAAAGCGAAGTAATTCTTGCGGAAACTGCGAGCATTTCACCGATCGAATTTCCCGCTTTCTCTATCGCCATTCAGGCAATGTTGCCCCCTCTGGTATCAAATTGAAAACGGCTGTATCAATTCTCTTCATTTGTGAATTATGTTTTTTTTGTTAACCGCAGAGGGCGCAGAGGGCGCAGAGAAAGAGAATAGAAGAGATAGAGAGAATGGCTTTTCTCTTGTTCTTCAGTCGGGCGATTCTTCTCTTCCCTTCTCTATTCCTAATCGCTTTCTAGAATGCTTGCGAGCAAAGCTTGCTGAGCGTGCATCCGATTTTCTGCCTGATCCCAAACGCGCGATTGACTGCCTTCCATCACTGCATCGGTAATCTCTTCATCCCGGTGTGCGGGCAAACAGTGCAGTACAATTGCATTCTTATCTGCTAACTTCAGCAATTGTTCATTTACCTGATAGGGTTCAAACAAAGGAATCCTGATTTTTGCTTCCTCTTCCTGTCCCATACTCGCCCAAACATCAGTATAAATCACTTGAGAATTCTTAGCAGCCGCTTCCGCATCAGCAGTTACAGTAACTTCTGTTTTTCCCTGAGCAATTGCCTTAGCTTTTTCCACAATCTCAATATTCGGGCCGAAATCTTCAGGACAAGCAATTCTGACATTTATCCCGGTCATTGCACAGCCCAACATCAGCGAATTTGCCATGTTGTTACCGTCGCCAAAATAAGTCAGGGTCAATCCTTCTAGCTTGCCAAAACACTCTTTTACTGTCATTAAATCCGCCAGCACTTGACATGGGTGTTCGTCATCTGTCAGCGCATTAATCACAGGAATTTTCGCATAATTGGCAAAAGTTGCTAAGTCCTTTTGCTCGAAAGTCCGAATCGCCAAAATGTCTAAATATCTGTCTAAAACCCTGGCTGTATCTACCAAAGGTTCGCCGCGGCTGACTTGTGTAACGTTGGGATTGAGGTCAATCACTTGCCCTCCCAATTTATACATTGCTACCGTAAAACTTACCCGCGTTCGCGTTGAAGCTTTGGAAAATAACAAGCCGAGAACTTTATTGCGTTTCAGCTTGACCATTCCGGATTTTAAACTGGCTGCTAGATCCAGCAAATAATTTAATTCGTCAATGCTTAAATCTGCCAGACTTAATAAATCTCGCCCTTTTAATGAGTCCATGCTTTCCCCCACACACAAATTTTTAACTTTGTCTTAAATCTTAGCCCCCAGAGGTGGGTTTTGTTTATTTTAGCTTGCACCATTCTCAAGAACAGGCAAGATGCCTGTTCCACAAAGATTAGATTTTATTGTGGGGTGGGCAGGAGAGCCCGCCCGTGAAAGGCTTATTAACAATGGTGCAATATCTAAGTTTATTTCAACTTGCGGGCAATTGCTCGATCGCGCGATCGATCGAATCGCAACCTTGTTCAACCGTTTCTACCACAGCCAACACGCCCCGCAATTCCCCAGCGCCCGGGAAACCCTTAGCATACCAGGTTAAGTGCTTGCGCGCTTGGCAGACACCGCTTTCACCTTTATATTCCCACAAAGCTCGCAAATGTTCCTTAGCACATTCGAGGCGTTCAATTGGTGTCGGAGCTATCTTTTCTTCACCTGTTTTCAAGAAATAATCAACTTCTCCCACCAAAAAAGGATAGCCCAAAGTTCCCCGCGAACACATTACTCCATCCGCGCCGGTTTCTTCCAGACATCGCATCGCTGCTTCCACAGAAAAAATATCCCCGTTAGCAATAACTGGAATCGATAAAACTTCTTTCACTCGGCGAATCCACTCCCATTTTGCCGGGCCGGTGTAACCTTGCGATCGAGTGCGGCCGTGCACGGTAATCATTTTTGCTCCCGCATCTTCCATCCGCTTCGCAAATTCCAAAATATTAATTTCTTTGTCAGTCCAACCAATCCTAGTTTTAACAGTGACAGGAACATCTACCGCTTCCACAACAGCCCGCACAATTGCCTCGGCCGTTTTCGGGTCGCGCAGCAGGGAAGAACCGCCGCCGTTTTTAGTAATTTTGTTAACCGGACAGCCCATATTAATATCAACAGTATCCGCTCCTTCTGCCACTGCTTTCTGGGCCGCTTCTGCCAAGAAATCCGGCCGGCAGTCAAACAATTGAATGCTAATCGGGCGCTCGTTCGGGTCAACTTCCATAATTCTCGGCAGTTGCTTCACGTAGTGCAAACCCGTAGCGTTTACCATTTCCGTGTACATCATCGAATCCGGCGCGTAGCGGCGCACCAGGCGGCGAAATACCAAATCGGTAACGCCGGATAAGGGCGATTGCAGGACGCGGCTTTTAACTTCAAAATCGCCGATTTTGAGCGGAGTTGCTAACCTTTCTTTTAATTCGGGAGATAGAGCAAGCATAGTCGATCGCACTTTAATTCTAATATCTGTATATTATACTACACTTCAGATAGTTGACCGTTGTTAACTATATTTTTAGCCGATTATTGAGTGACAGCTAAAAGTATATTTAACCTGACTGCAATGCCTATTTTACAGATCCCGATCGCCCGAATTTGAATATTGTTAAACCAGGGCCCAAAGCCCAACCTCGACCACATTTAAAACTCTGTGCCGCTGCTGCTTGACTTTCGATCTATCTATGGGGTGTTGCCATCAATCGGGGATCTACCTAGCAAGAGTGTTGCCCAAGTCATATTTTTCTTGTTTAATTCTGCCGAATGGTTTGGCTGCCTTCGGCTCCGGCTGCCTTCAGACGACTAATGCTTAAATTTATTGGGATTCTGCAAAAGCCGTACATCAGATCGTTTTAAACTACAATTGGTGGATTCCTGACGACCCCGATCGAACATTAAAAAAATTGTAGAGAATTCCTATGGACGCCGCAGCACTCTGGCAACGCTATCAAGACTGGCTTTACTATCACGAGGGATTGGGACTTTACCTCGATATCAGCCGCATGGGATTCGACGACGCTTTCGCAGCAGCACTGAAGCCCAAATTTGACAAAGCTTTCAAAGACATGGCAGCTTTGGAAGCAGGTGCGATCGCCAATCCCGACGAAAACCGCATGGTGGGCCACTACTGGCTGCGAAACCCCGATTTAGCTCCCACTCCAGAATTAAAACAAGAAATAGTCGAAGGTATATCACAAGTCGAAACATTTGTCAAAAAAGTTCAAAACCGCGATATTAAACCGCCCTTTGCTCCGCAATTTACCGACATAATTTCGATCGGCATCGGTGGTTCCGCCCTAGGCCCCCAATTTGTCGCCGAAGCTTTATCCCCAGACATTCCGCCCCTAGCAATTCATTTTATCGACAACACTGACCCAGCCGGGATCGATCGAATTCTCAACAAAATCAAAGACAAACTCGCCAGCACCCTAGTAATTACAATCTCCAAATCCGGCGGCACCCCCGAACCCCGCAACGGCATGATAGAAGTTCAAAAAGCCTTCGCCGCCCAAAAACTCGACTTCGCCAAACAGGCAGTTGCCATCACTGGATGTGACAGCAAACTAGACAAATTAGCCAAATCCGAAGGCTGGATTGGCAGCTTCCCGATGGCCGACTGGGTGGGAGGGCGCACTTCGGAACTGTCAGCAGTAGGACTTTTGCCCGCAGCTTTGCAAGGCATCGACATTCAGGCGATGCTCGACGGCGCTAAAGTGATGGACGAAGCTACAAGAATTCCCGACATTAAAAACAATCCTGCCGCCCTGTTAGCCATGAGTTGGTATTTTGCTTGCAACGGACGCGGCGAAAAAGACATGGTAGTTTTGCCTTACAAAGACTCCCTGCTATTGTTCAGCCGATATTTGCAGCAATTAGTCATGGAATCTCTAGGCAAACAGCAAGATTTAGACGGCAACACAGTTCATCAAGGAATCGCAGTTTACGGCAACAAAGGCAGCACAGACCAACACGCCTACGTCCAGCAACTGCGAGACGGCGTGCCGAATTTCTTCCTAACATTTATCGAAGTTTTGCAAGACAGGCAAGGCATTTCCCCAGAAGTAGAAACCGGCGTCACTTCGGGAGATTATTTGTCTGGTTTGTTGCAGGGAACTCGACAAGCTTTGTACGAAAATCACCGAGATTCGATTACTGTCACAATTCCCCAAGTCAACCCTCGGGAAGTAGGAGCATTAATCGCCCTCTACGAAAGAGCCGTAGGTTTTTACGGTTCCTTGGTGAATGTCAATGCCTATCACCAACCGGGCGTCGAAGCAGGCAAAAAAGCGGCCGCGGCTGTATTGGACTTGCAGCAACGGGTACTGCAAGTGCTCAAAGACGCCCAAAAACCTCTGTCTGTCTCAGAAATAGCCAAAAAAGCAGGAAAGCCAGAGCAAATCGAGACAATTTACAAAACTCTGCGGCATTTGGCAGCAAACGGGCGCGGCGTAGCTTTGGAGGGAACATTAGGGCAGCCTGCTACTTTAACAGCAAGTTATAAACAGAATTAAACAGTAGAATTAAAAATTAAAAGTGAAATTAGTCACTTTTAATTTTTAAGGTTTAATTTTTAAATTCCCCTCATGCCCTTGACGATTCTGGTTGCTGACGACGATTTCGCGACTCGCTTGTCGATTACCGATTATCTGGAAATTACCGGATACTCTGTAATCCCTGCTGAGAATGGCAAAGAAGCTTTAGGTTTGGTAGAGGAATTTCAGCCCCACTTGATTGTTACCGACATTACAATGCCCGAGATGGATGGCTACGAATTCGTGCGGCGAGTTCGGACTCGTCCCGCTTTCCGCTTGCTGCCGGTGATTTTTTTGACGGAACGCACGAGCACGCAGGAACGGATTCGCGGCTATCAGATGGGGTGCGACAATTATCTGGCTAAGCCTTTTGAACTCCAAGAATTGGGGGCGGTAATTCGCTCTTTGCTCGATCGCTACGCTCTAATCGCTCAGGCACCGTCTCATTCCCCAAAACCAGAACCGACGCCAACAGAGGCACGCAGCAGAGCCCACGGCCAGCCAGAATCGGATTTTTTTACTCAAAAGTCAGAAACCGACGATTCCCTACGGGATAGCTCCGCTTCACGCGCATACACAAGCCAAAATGCTCCGAGTTTGACTCAGCGAGAGCGAGAAGTGCTAGATTTGCTGACAGAAGGTCTTTCTAATATTCAAATAGGCGATCGGCTCCACCTCAGCCCTCGAACTGTCGAAAAGCACGTCAGCAGCTTGTTCAGAAAAACCGAAAGCAACAACCGAGCAGAACTCGTTCGCTTTGCGATGGAACACCATTTAGTCAGATAACCGCAAACGCTTGCTCGCCCAATAAAATCACCAGCAATTGTCACACAAACGTCACTAACCCCACCCTAAAGGGATGGGGCTTGTAAGGAAGCCAAGCCATAGGTGGAAAACAAGCGCAAGTAGGACTAGACAACGGTTGAGAAACCAATTTGAACTAACTCTTATGTGGCACTTTCATTGGACGTTACAGGCGCTCGAACTAACCCGTAACCACGACCTTAGTCAAAGTCGAAGGAAATTAAACAGTTAGGCTTACCGCTAAACCAACCCCATCCAATATGTTCCCGTAGTCGATCGAGCTCAGCGTCCTTTAATGCCAACAACACCCGCAAGAGCAGAGCGTTGGATTAAATCTAAAAAAGCAACACCGTTTTTCCGTAAAGGGATATTTTGTGTTCGCTTAAACGTTGAACCTTCAAATCGTCATACTCAACCCGTAGCAGTTGGAATCGATCCGGGTTCTAAACGTGAGGGTTACACAGTCAAATCAAAAGCTCACACCTACTTAAATCAGCAATTTCATGCTGTTGATTGGGTCAAGGAGTCTGAAGAGACAAGTACAAATGCCAGACGTGCGAGGCGCTATCGTAAAACACCTTGCCGCAAACCCCGTCAAAACCGCAAGCGGGGCCCGATTCCTCCCAGCACTAAAGCTCGCTGGCAGTTCAAAATCCGAGTAGTTAAAGTCTTTGATGCCTTATTTCCTATCTCAAACATTGGAATTGAGGATATAAAAGCAGTAGCCAAAAAAGGTTCTCGTAAATGGAACAAGTCATTTTCGACCTTAGAAGTCGGCAAAAATTGGTGTTATTCCCAATTAGAAAGAATTGCACCCGTCACCAAGTTTGATAGCTATACCGACACTTACTCAACTCGTCAAAAATGGGGTTTGAAAAAATCCAAAGCAAAGTTGTCTAATGGTTTTGACGCCCATTGTGTCGATTCCTGGGTACTAGCTTACTTGTTGGTAGGTGGTCATACATCACCAGAAAACACATTGGTAATGGAATGTAAGCCCATCCGCATTTATCGCAGGCAATTACACGTCTTCAATCCTGGGAAAAACGGATATCGCCGTCCTTATGGTGGCTCCATGTCACAAGGATTAAAGCGTGGGGGAATTGTCAAGCATCCGAAATACGGCAAGTGTTATGTAGGTGGCGAAGATATTCAGAAATCTCGCTGTCTTCCTGCACAACCTTGATACAGGAAAACGCCTGTGCCAAAACGCAAAGCCCACGGATTGTAAGTTTTTGGCTTACAACTCTTGGCGAACCGTAAAGCCGTCCTAAAAGGACGGGGTTTCCACCCTCCGCTACGCTCCGCCCATTTTTTTGATGAATAACAGCATAATCAACAATTACTTAAAAAATCATAAAATTCTATATGCGGCCGCACTAAGCTGTGTTGCATCTAGATTGCCTATGGTATTAGAGAGGGAGAGGGGGTGAAGGGGAGAGGGGGAGAGGATTTGACGATTTTTGATCGGGACTCGAAATATACAATTTAAATGCACAACAGCTTAGCAGCTTCCCTGGTTTACTGTATTGCTATGACATCAATGCGAATCACCAAGTTTTACAGAGCGTTTTATATCAATTCCGGCCGGACTGCCGGAATGATATCAAATCCGCGCTTCGAAAGTCGGGCGTAAAGTAGAATCCCGAGGGCAACAAATAATTCGCGCAATTTTCATTTTTTTGACTCACAGTCAACAGTCAACAATCATTCACTCAATGCTTACTGGATTTGGCGATTACTCAAAAATTCCGACACAGCCTGAACACAATGGCATATTTAGTCAATCCCATGGTATTGAACGAGCACATAGTTAATGCTCACCTTGACGTTTTGCTGGCTAATACATTGATTGTTTTAATAGGATGTCTTTATTCCGACCGCTATGTTTGCTGCCTTTTAGCAATTTGGGTAGGATTTCTAGTAACAACCTTACCTATTATTTGGCTGCCTTTAGTTTTCGCTTTCCTATTCAATCCGCGCCGGGGGAGAGATTTAGCAGCAGGATTCCTACTTTCTTTATTAAGAATCACAGTCATAACTTCTAAATTTTTACCAACAGTTGCAGCTTGCAAAAGTTTGTTAAATCCCCGAGTAGTCTTGGGTACAGCACAAGAGAGAAAATATAGTGTCCCATCGCATCGAGAGTTTACAGTAGCTGTCGATCGCAATTTTCTAACTTTCCTTCTGGCCACCAACCCTTAAGCCTTCCTGACTGACAACGTACTCCAACAAACCCTCGCAGGCATCTAACAGTAAATCAATTACTCGATCGAATCCCTCCGGCCCACCATAATAAGGATCTGGCACTTCTTTCAGGTCATATTTATGGCAAAAGTCGCACATCAACCGCACTTTTTTTTTATATCTTCCAGGATTATCAAGAGCAAGAATATTCCCATAATTTTCCCGATCCATCGCCAGAATCAAATCAAAATTCTCGAAATCTTGCCTTTTAAATTGGCGGGCTTCGCCTAACAATTCAATTTCTCGCTTCCTCGCCGCCAATGCCATCCGCCTGTCAGGGGGGCTGCCAATGTGATAGCTAGCAGTTCCGGCAGAATCGCACGTGATACGATCGCTCAAACCAGCTTGTTCAATTAAGTGATTCATAATATTTTCTGCTGAGGGCGATCTGCAGATATTTCCGAGACAGACAAACAATAATTTATAAGACATTAAATTAGTAATTGGTATTGAGTAATTGGTAATTGGTAATTAGTAATTGGAAGGAAGAGGAAAGAAGATTTTTCCTTCCAATTACCAATGTTTCCTGCTTCATACCAATCAACCAGTCATTAGCTATCAAGCCGTTATTAAACATCCATCACCAATGACTAATGACTAATGACTGATGACTAATGACTGATGACTAATGACTAACCAAAACCGGGGAGATTCAGTCCGCCAGTGAGTTCTTCCATTTTCTCGCGCATCGTCATCGTAGACTTAGCGTAAGCATCCTGCATCGCCACCGTGACGAGTTCAGAAACCACATCAGCACCTTCACCGAGGGCATCCGGCGAAATTTCCACGCGGCGGGGTTCTTGGTTGCCGCTGAGAAAAACCTTGACCAAGCCGCCGCCTGCTGTTCCCTCAATTTCCATGACATCCAACTCTTCTTGGAGCTTTTTAGCTCCTTCTTGAACCTGCTGAGCTTTTTTGAAAGCTTCAGTCAGTTCTTTCATTTTGCCCAAGCCGAAGCCAAATCCCGATCCTGATTTTGTCATAACTACTTTTTGATTGTGTGTAGGCTGGCAGTCTGCCGTTTCCGTATTACTTCAATGATGCCTTAGAAGGGAAACTCTCCCAGTATTCTAACTTCTGGCTCCAACAACAGCGACCACCGCTGCTCGACTTGCTGTTGAACGTGGCGGATCACTTGAAAAATATCATTGGCCGTTGCCGACCCGCAGTTAAGAATAAAATTAGCATGGCGCTGAGCTACTTGCGCCCCGCCGATCTGGTATCCCTTCAGTCCCGATTGTTCGATGAACCAACCTGCCGTCTTGGGGCCGGGGTTGCGGAAGACTGAGCCACAGCTCGGTAAGTGGTAAGGTTGAGTTGTCCGCCGCTGGCTGAAATGGCTATTAGTTTCTGCCATTACTTGCGATCGTTCGAATCCCGGCTGCAACTGGAAAGTCGCTTCTGTTACTAGCCGATCGCCCCCTTGCAGCACCGAAGTCCGGTAGCGGTACTCCAACTCTTGGGGAGTCAGAATTTCCACCTTGCCACCAGGAGATAGGACGCGAGCGTTGACCAGAATATCAGCAGTACAGCCTCTGTGAGCGCCTGCATTCATCACCACAGCCCCTCCCACGGTGCCCGGTATGCCGACTGCCCATTCGAGACCTTTCCAGCCGCGTTTAGCCGCCAACCAAGCAAGGCGGGGAATTGACTCCCCCGCCCCGGCTGTAAGTTGACCTATTTCTGGATTAAAATTCACCTGTTTGAGGTAGCGAGTGGCGACGACCAAACCGGACAAACCCCGATCGCTCACCAACAAATTAGAACCCGCACCCAGCAGAGTCACCGGCACTCCTTCATCGTGTGCCCAGGCAAAACTCGCTTGCAAAGCCTCCATACTGCGGGGAGCAACGTACCACTCGGCAGGGCCGCCGACTCGGAACGAAGTCAGGCCCGCCAGCGAAACTTGGGAGTTAATCTTGCAATCAGTTCCCCGCAAAGAAATAGGAGAATACACTCGCCGATTGTCCTTAACAGAGGAGTCATTCGAGATAGTCACCATCTTGAAAATCCTTAAAAATACCTGCTTCGAGAAGACGTGGTTGAAAATTCCTTTACGTAACTTATGCCGCCCTTTTGAGCGAGCCGTTCTTTCAGCAGTGTCGGTACAACCTGCACCGCAGAGGCTGTCGATCGACTCGAAGGGGCCGGCGATCGAGCTAATCCGGGCGATCGGCTTGTTGATAAAAAGCCATAACCTCTGGAATAATCTGATTCAGATTGCCAGCACCCAAAAACAGAGCCAAATCCCCCGGTTGCAGATTTTCGGTTAAAAACTTACTTACCGACTCCAGGGAAGACTGAAACTCAACCTCTCGGCCTTCTTTAGCAATCAAATCAGCAACCTGCTGCCCGCTAATCTCTCCTAAATTCGCTTCTCCAGCACTATAAATATCGCAAGCCACAACCAAATCAGCATCCCCAAAAGATTGAGCAAATTCTGGCAAAAAAGTCAGAGTCCGGCTGTAACGGTGGGGTTGAAAAATGGCAACCACTCTTCGGGATTTGGGATTCTTTTCGCTACCTTCAATGCGCAAGCGAGCCGCCGCCAAGGTGACACGAATTTCGCTGGGGTGGTGGGCGTAGTCGTCCACAAACAGGATGTCATTGTGAAAACCCCGCACCTCAAAACGGCGGCGAGCGCCTTCAAACCCGGCAATCGCTGTGGCAATCGCCGAAAACTCTAACCCCAACAATCGACCCACTGCTACCGCAGCTAGTGCATTGCTGAGATTGTGTGTGCCTAGCAACTTCAACTCCATTTCCCCTAGCAAAGCTCCTCGCTCCCAAATGCGGGCCTTGGTGCTTTCGGCTCCGTACTCAACGCCCGAAGCCGTGTAGTCAGCACCGCTTTCCGGCTGCAAGCTATAACTGACATGAGGCCCAAGGCAGTCTTTGACGATTTGGTCGTCTATGCAGCCCACCAAGGTTTGACAGTTTTGGGCAAACACCTTAAATGTGTCTATTACCTGGTCGAGGGTCTCGTAATGGTCTGGATGATCCAGTTCCACATTCGTCACTATGCCAATTTTGGCTACCAGCTTGACGAGAGAACCGTCGGATTCATCAGCCTCGGCAACTAAGTAGGGGCCTTCCCCCAAACGGGCATTGCCTTCCCAAGCATTTACCTCGCCTCCTACCACGATCGTCGGGTCTAGACCCGCAGCCATCAGCATGAAGCCGATTAAGCTGCTAGTAGTAGTTTTGCCGTGAGTCCCCGCTACGGCTATGCTTTGGTAATCTTGAATTAACGCTGCCAACACATCCGAGCGATGAAAAATCGGACAGCCCAAATCTAAAGCAGCTCGATATTCGGCATTTGCCGGGTGAATTGCCGTCGAACATACTACTTGAGGTAATCCCGGAATTGCTTGGGCGCTTGAACCGTTGCCGTTCAATTGCAGAGCTTCGGCTGTCGCGACAGAAGCCCCTACCGTACCAGCGACTGCCGAGAATACGGCCCTTTCCTGTGGCCCGCGGTCGGGACTGCTACCGTTAAGGGCCGTTTGAAATAATTCAAAATTGTTGGCGTCTTGACTCCAAAAAATATGAGCTCCCATTCCTTGCAAGCGCTCGGTTATGTGACTCGATTTAATGTCGGAGCCGTACACAGGCAACTTGCGTTTAGCTAGAATGTAGGCAAGGGCTGACATCCCAATCCCACCAATGCCGATAAAATGAAATGGTCTACCGCTGAAATCAACAGAACTCGGCATCTTCGCTCCTCACACACCACACCACGCCAATAACACGCGATATCATATCAAGAATTGTTTTTTCAGGATACAGTTCGCTAGAGATTTTGTACAAAATTCTCTGCGCGTCCCTAGATTTGCGGGACTTGTAGAGATGTTTCTCTTGTATCCTATATGACTTAGTACCGAGTAGTTTTCCGGAACAGTCACAGCTCGAAAATTGCAGGTAACAGAAAACGGGATCTGGGGTCTGGGCCAATAGACTAATTTTGGGTGGTTGCATACTCCTGCATTCTTTCTATTTCTATCCGCCTGCTGTGCTCGGATACGGCAGCAAAATCCCCACAACTTTTTTACCAAGATTGAGGGAAAACCCATAAGGATTTACAAACACTACCACGTATGACAAAATTTCGCTCATTTTATAGTCATAAATCTACTTTTACGGTCATTTTCTCGCCCAAGTCAGAGATTGACACGATCTCCGCTATAGTATATATTTTTACGGGACTGTATATATACAAGTTATGCAGTTAGTCGAAAAGCCATTGAGCAAACCAGATCGTTGGTTGGATTGAGAAGCCGATGGATGCTCTTGGCAGACCTTAAAATTTTTACCACTGCGCTAAGTATATCTACGGTCAAAACTTTTTCGCCCGCCAACAAACGAATGCTCAGGCGATCGATCGCGCACTCAAAACAAGTTGGGATTAATAGTGGCCAGGTTAATCATCCAGTCCTAGACGCACTCCGACACTCGGAAATCGGTTGTTTAACTCGGATTGAAGGTTTGAACGAAGTAAGGGGGTTAAAAAACCAGGTTTCAGCGTCCAGGACGATCGTCAAAACTAGGGTCGTCCAGGAGTTTGTCCCCGATGTGAAGCGAGGGTTTTATAATAAACGAGCTTATGGTTAACTATCAGCCGATTCGTCCCAGGCGTTTATTTAGAGGGGAGTTAATCGATTTTCGATTTGCGATTTTCGATTAAAGAATTGAAGAAAGCGACCCCACAGATAAATCCGGGGGATAGCGATCGGGATTCGGAGCTTTTTTCTGGCTCGACCAATGAATCCGGGGGCTTGTACCCAGGCTGCTTTCGGCTAAAGGAGGCCTTATAAGCCTCCGTACCCCGAATCCACGCCTCTCGATCTCTCGGGGTGGCTGTCCTTTGTTGGCGATCGGGCCAATTATATTTCGGGAGAATGCTGATTTTCAATGTACTTTTTGGCACGTTGAAACAGTAATGAAGAAAGTGGCGGTGCTTATGGGTCACTCAAAAAAGCCCTTGCCTTGAGGGAAAAAGAAGCCTGCGGTCTAACGGTACTCGGTTGACCGTCAGGTTTGCTCACAAGCGTAAAAACATAAAATTTACGCCATGTCTGTATTAATCCTGATTTTTGGGAAATATGCGGAAAATAGCGATTTTTGGGGGGACTTTTGACCCGGTTCACTGGGGTCATGTGTTGGTGGCAGAGACGGCTGCAAGTCAATTTGGTCTCGATCGAGTCATTTGGGTACCAGATCGCTCTCCTCCTCACAAAGGGCGCCCGGATTTGGCAAGTTTCGAGCAGCGGCGGGCAATGCTCGCTCTCGCGATCGGCGATCGCCCAGACTTCCTACTTTCGCCGCCGGAGGCAAATCCCAGAGGCAGTTCTTTTGCGATCGAGACCCTGCTGTATTTGCAAAAATTGTATCCAGGCTCGCGCTGGTACTGGATTATTGGTAGCGACGCACTGCTTACTCTCCCCAAATGGCACCGGTGCGGCGAAATTGGCGGGTTGTGCGACTGGTTGGTGGCCCCGCGTCCGAGTCAGGGAGATGGGGAAACAGGAGAAACCGTGGAGATTGGGGGAGTGTCCGAGTGGGGAGATTATCCGGGTGGAAAGCCCCTCGATTCCGGGGGGGACAGGATGCAGGTTCAGGCAAATGCTGTTGGCCGGCGAGTTGCCGAACAAATGGCTCTTTTGGACGTGGAAATTCGCTGGGAGGTGCTGTCCATGCCTGCGATCGAGATTTCGTCGAGCCACATCCGCCGCTGCTGTGCCGAAAAGATCGACCTGCGCTACTTAGTCCCGGAAGTTGTCCGGGCTTATATTGCGGCCCATCAGCTTTACCAGTAACAAGCCGCCCAAAGACGAATGCCTTCTGGCTTGCGATTTCTGCCTTCTTGCAAAAGTTCCAGCTTTTTTGATAAACACAAAAAGTTAGAAAGGATCGACCTTTGCGATATGATCTTCTCTCATAAGTCAATTCTTAAATTTTTCCAAAATTTAAGCCGCTCGCTAGGGGCTGCTATCGTTAGGAGGTACAAGGTGATTAGAGTCGCGATCAATGGTTTTGGGCGTATCGGCCGCAGTTTTGCACGCTGCTGGCTGGGCAGAAAAGATAGCCAGCTCGAACTGGTAGCTATTAATGACACTTCCGATCCCAAAACAAATGCCCACTTGCTGAGATACGATTCCATGATGGGAACGTTGAAGGATGTGGACATCAGTACGGATGAAAATTCGATTATTCTCAACGGCAAGACAGTTAAATGCGTGAGCGATCGCAATCCGCTTAACCTGCCTTGGAAAGATTGGGGTATTGATCTGATTATTGAAGCAACCGGCGTCTTCGTTGACCAGGCTGGTGCATCGAAGCATATCACGGCCGGCGCTAAAAAGGTGCTGATTACAGCTCCCGGCAAGGGACCTGAGGTCGGCACTTACGTGATGGGAGTCAACCACCACAACTACAAGCACAGTGACTACACGGTGATCAGCAATGCTAGCTGTACCACTAACTGTCTAGCTCCCGTGCTGAAGGTGCTTCACGAAAATTTTGGCATCATCAAAGGCATGATGACCACTACCCACAGCTATACTGGCGACCAGCGCTTGCTGGATGCCAGCCACCGAGATTTGCGCCGGGCCCGCGCTGCTGCGATGAATATTGTGCCGACTTCTACCGGAGCGGCCCAAGCTGTGGCTTTGGTCATTCCAGAATTGAAGGGTAAGTTAAATGGCATCGCCATGCGCGTCCCGACTCCTAATGTGTCGGTAGTTGATTTTGTGGCTCAGGTAGAGAAAAAGACTTTTAGCGAGCAGGTAAATCAAGTTTTCAAGGAAGCAGCCGAAGGCCCGCTGAAGGGGATTTTGGAGTACAACGATTTGCCTCTTGTTTCTTGCGATTATCGCGGAAACGATGCTTCTTCGATCCTGGATTCCAGCTTGACGCTAGTTATGGACGGCGACATGGTGAAGCTGTTGGCTTGGTACGACAATGAGTGGGGCTACAGTCAGCGGGTGGTTGACTTGGCTGAATTGGTCGCCCAAAGGTGGGAAGCCTAGTATCCGAAGGCAGAAGGTATTAGTCATTCGACCGAAGGTAAAAATGCTGACCTGTTTGTACTTTTGAGTCGATTTCTAGCTGACTGGTTATTTCTGTTTTCGAGCGGTAGAGACTTTTGGCAGTTGATAGTTGGCGAGTAGAAGATGATATATCCTAGGGACACGGCAGTGCCGTGTCCTGCGCCCGATATCCGTATGCTGCTACTCCCAGCTATCGATCGAACTTTTTGCAATCATACTTCGATCGGGCTTTCGGGTCTGCTTGATGATAAATTTGTTGTTTGTATGGAGTAAGGGCTTAAACTTGCTCTGGTAAGTCCTCGGAAAATCCCAAACCAAATATTAAAAAGAATAAAAATTACGAGTATAAAAGTTAAACAACTGGAAAAATAGCAACAGCTACGGTAGAGTTTTGAAAGCAAAATGTGGTATGAAAAAAGCGTTAATTAGCGGTATATCAGGTCAGGACGGAGCTTATTTAGCTAAACTGTTGCTCGATCGAGGTTATGAAGTTTGTGGCACCTCCAGGGACGCCCAAATGTCCGGTTTCGGAAACCTGGTCCGTTTGGGCATCCGAGACAGAGTAAAACTAGAATCCATGTCTCTCAACGATTTTCGCAGCGTCTTGCAGGTACTAGCGAAAATTCAGCCCGACGAAGTGTACAATCTAGCAGGTCAAAGTTCCGTCGGTCTGTCTTTTGAACAACCCGTAGAAACCCTCGAAAGCATTGCCACAGGCACATTAAATCTGTTAGAAGCAATTCGGTTCACAGGTGGCAAAATTAAACTTTACAATGCCAGTTCCAGCGAATGTTTTGGGGATACCGGAGGCAGTCCAGCCGATGAAAATACGCCTTTTCGCCCCAGAAGTCCTTACGCCGTGGCAAAAGCAACAGCATTTTGGGAAGTAGCGAATTATCGGGAAGCGTACAATTTGTTTGCGTGTTCTGGTATTCTGTTCAATCACGAGTCGCCGCTGCGGCCCGAGAGGTTTGTTACCCAAAAAATTGTATCTGTTGTCTGCCGAATTGCTGCGGGTAGTTCCGAAAAACTGCATTTGGGAAATATTTCAGTGCAGCGGGACTGGGGTTGGGCGCCGGAATATGTGGAGGCGATGTATTTGATGTTGCAGCAGGAAGAACCGGACGATTATGTAATTGCAACGGGTGTAAGTTATCCTTTGGAGGAGTTTGTGCATACAGCGTTTGTTTCTGCGGGTTTGGATTGGCAGGAACATTTAGTAAACGATGCGAGTCTTTACAGACCGACGGAGATTGCTGTAGGGAGGGGAAATCCGGGTAAGGCGAAGCAAAAGCTGGGATGGGAGGCGAAGTATAAGATGCCCGATGTGGTGCAGATGATGGTGGAAGCGAGGATGGTTTGAGGGAAAAGTATCGGGTGAAAATATGGAGGCATAATATCCAACCGCTAATGAGTGGTATAAGGCTAATCGCCGAGAGTTGAAAAAATATCGAGGTGAAGGGATAGCTTATAATCATCAAGGGGTGATAAGTCACGCTCGCAATTATGACAAAATGAAGGAGGGTGTCGCTCCAAGCCGATCGAGCTTAGATTATGTAATTGAGCGTATATTTGAAAGCGAGTTTGTAGAACCTATCCGGTTTTATCCTGTGAGAATATACAATTCAAACAGGCTGAGAAAATGATTATTTTTAAGTGCCGTAGGCAGCAGTCATCGGATTGAAAAGTTGGTGCACAAGAAAGGTACAATTTGTTTGCCTGTGCGGGTATTATGTTCTCTGACGAACGTATTTACCATTGGAAAGCATAGATAAATCATTTTCGCAATTCTAATTTATAACAAAAACTCCAAAAGGAATGTCGGTAAAATGCAAACAAGCGAATTAGTTGAACTAAAAAAGTCAATTCACGAAGAAAGTTGGAAGCCTGCCTACAAATTCATACCAGAGCTGATACAGAAATTCAATTTAAAAGTAGGTGCAGAGATCGGTGTGGCGTTTGGAGGTCATTCAGAAGCTATACTCAGCAATACAAATCTTGAACTACTGTACGGGATTGACAGCTATCAACACAGTGACTCTTACGACGATCCCATGAACCTCCCCCAGGCAGATTTTGACATACTCTGTGAAACAACGAAAAATCGCCTAGCTGTCTTTGGAGATAGATTTAGGCTGATTCGTTCAAATTCACAGCAGGCTATTGGGCAAATTGATGGCTTGCTTGATTTTGTCTACATAGATGCAGAGCATTCCTACCAAGGCGTTTGGCAAGACCTCTGCACTTGGTATAACAAAATTAGAGTGGGGGGTTTAATTAGCGGTCATGATTATGAACACATTGCTTTTCCGGGCGTAAAACAAGCTATTGATGAGTTTTTTAGAAGGTTAGACTGGCAAGTTCACCTTGAGGGCGAAGGAGTTTGGTGGGTAGAAAAGCAAGCTGTGAATATCAGCTTTTTCATCCCCGCTTACAACTGTGAAAAAACTATCGAAGAGGCGGTTGATTCGATATTAAAGGGAAATTTTGAACAGGGCGATGAGTTAATTATTGTTAATGATGGCTCTGCAGATAATACGGCAGGCATACTGGAACGCCTCAAAACAAATTATCCATTTATTAAGATTGGCCGCCACGAAACTAACAAAGGGGGCGGAGCAGCGAGAAATACCGCTGTCCAAAATGCCAGCCATCCTTTGCTGTTCTGCTTAGATTCAGATAATATTTTAGTTCCTGGAAGCATCCAAAAATTAAAAGAATTTTTGGTTAATTCCGGTGCAGATGTAGCTGCATTCCAAGAAATTCATTTCTTTGAAGGACGCAAGGAAAATATTATTAATAAATGGATTTATCAAGACCAAATTACTTTAGCGGACTTTTTCTCTCGGCACGAGGTGCCGGGAGCGAGTGGCAACTATTTGTTTACCAAAGAAAGCTGGGTGAGAGCAGGAGGTTATTCTGAGTCTTCTGGTGCGTTAGACACTCACACCTTTGGTTTCCGGCAGTTAGCGACTGGTTCTAAAATGTTGACGCTCCCGAATACTTATTATTGCCACAGACAAGGCATTGAATCTTATTTCGTGAGATTTTCAAGAACTAATAACTGGTCGTTAACCTTGGCAGACATTATCGCTCCCTTTGCTCATCTGATTGCTTATGCAGATTGGCAATATATGTGCGGGGAAGGTAAAGATAAGTGGTACGAAAATATTAATCAACGTCCTATTTATTTAAGCAATGAAGTAAAGAGTATGCAAACAGAAACAGAGTTGCAGCTTGTGGCGGTTTTGCCGAATCATCAGGAAGAAAATAAGCAATCAAGAAATAGTGTTATAAGCGACGGTGAGAGCCAAGCGATCGCTAGATTTATTAATAACGCAGGTAAAGTGGTTTTTGATGTAGGTGCTAATGCTGGGGATTGGACGGCAGAAGTGTTGAGCCAAGGACCTGACGTAGAAATTCACCTGTTTGAACCAATTCCTCATGTTTACAAAAAGCTGATTCAGAACATAGATAAAAAAGTAATTTCCAATAATTTAGCTGTAGGGCAGAAGGAAGAAGTCAAGACATTTTATTATTATGAAGCTAATCCACTATTGAGCAGTTTTTACCGCCGATTCGATGTGGAAAAAGAAGGGTGGGTGAATCCGCCTAAAGAAATACCAGTTTTGACGACAACTATCGACAATTACTGTCAGCGCCACGGCATTAAAAGAATTAATTTTATCAAAATAGATGTTGAGGGCGGCGAATTAGATGTTCTCTATGGAGCTAAATATTTTCTAGAAACAAGCAGGGTAGATTATCTGCAATTTGAATATGGTGGAACTTATATCGATTCAAAAACAACGTTAAAAGAAGCATTTGAGTATTTGCAAAAATTCCGGTATTCAATTTTTAAGATTTTGCCGGATCGGTTAGAATACAAGCCCACCTTTTTGCCAGAGGATGAAAACTTTGAGTTCAGCAATTTCTTGGCTGTCAATGAGCGATTCCGCTCCAATGTTTTGGGTGAAGTAACCGACGGAAAGCTCAACATAGAGGAACTTTGTCGGCAGTATGCCATCGCGCCGCGTGGCGTGATTCATGTTGGGGCTCATGAAGGCACAGAAATCACCGCATATCAACAAATGGGCGCGCAAAAAGTGCTGTTCGTAGAAGCCAACCCAGCGGTATTTGAACGCTTGCAAGCCAATCTAACGGGGATGCCAAATGTCCGATCGGTCAACTGTGCGATCGGCGATCGCAATGGTAGTGTGGATTTGCACGTTACTTCTTTCGATCAAAGCAGTTCTATTTTGCAATTGAAGCGCCATCAAGAGATTTATCCCCACATCACGGAAACTCATCAAATAACAGTACAGTCGAAAACACTCGATACTCTGCTGCAAGAACAGGAATTAAATCCCTCAGACTTTAATATCTTAAATATAGATATCCAAGGTGCAGAACTCTTGGCTTTGCAAGGAGCCACCAATTGGTTGAAATGTGTTGAGTTAATCAACACAGAAGTTAATTACGAAGAACTGTATGAAGGCTGCGCGTTAATTGATCAGTTGGACGAATTTCTCGAAGGACACGGTTTTCAGCGGGTAGCAACCACAACACCAATTCACCCATCTTGGGGAGATGCAATCTATGTGAAAAAACCAGCGATTACCTCATCCGTACTCGGCATGGAGAATATGGGTCGGTTGGGAAATCAAATATTTCTGTATGCGTTTTTGAGAACTTACGCAAGGGAACACAATCTCAGGGTAGAAACACCAGCTTGGATCGGTCAGTATCTATTCGGTCACCATGATGCGCCTATTTCTAAGCCTTTACCTCTAGTTGGAGAACAAGCGCAGCCTTACAAACTTTCCGAGTCGGCAATTCTCAATGCACCGGAACCGTTGAAAAATGTAGACTTCCAGGGCTATTTTCAGTTTCACACTCAATATCACGCCCAACATAAAGAATATTTCCAATCTTTATTCAAACCTCTGCCAGAAGTCGCAGCGAAGGTGATAGAAGCTCTCGATCGCTTGCATTCCAAAGGTAAAACAGTTGTTGGATTGCATTTGCGGCGCGGTGATTACAGAAGCGTTCATACTGTTGTGCCGTATCTGACCGTTGCTCCGAGTGGATGGTACAAGGAATGGCTGGACGGTTTGTGGGAAACTCTGGACGAACCCGTCTTGTTTATAGCTAGCGATGAAATCGAAACGGTTGTCGGGGATTTTGCGGATTACAACCCGATAACAGTCAAAGATTTGGGTGTAGAAATGCCAGAAGCACCTTTCTATCCTGATTTTTACATTTTGAGCCAATGTGATGTCTTGGCAATTTCCAATAGCACATTCTCATTTGCCGCATCGATGCTGAACGAACGGTGCAAATTTTTCTTCCGTCCCCACTTGCAAAAACAAAAACTGATTCCCTACGATCCCTGGAACAGCGAACCCTTGTTACGGGACAATCCTAATGATTGGCCAGCAACAGGATATCAAAAACCCATAAAAATTTTGAATATTCAAGAGGTGTCATTAATCTCTCCTGAAGATCCGGAGTTACTGTGGGGATTTAGTATAGATTCTCCGACGTTCGGAACTCACGCAACTGCCAGTAATATTTTGATTGGGGGTTGGGTGATAGGTAAAAAGTCCCCGGCTGTTAAGGTTGAGTTGATTCGCGACGGTGAAGTTATCAGCAACATTCCTGTAAATCAGCACCGCCCAGATGTAGCAGCAGTTTTTCCAGGAGTACCATTAGCAGAAAATAGCGGTTATGCGATTGAATGGGAAATAATGGGAACGTTGCCTGAATGCGAGATATCCATCCAAGCTGTATTAGCAGATGATACTCGTGTCAGTATTGGATTTGTTCGGTTGCAAGAAATTATCTATTCGACTCCCAAAGACAGTCTCAGAGCAAAGTGCAAACTAAGCGTGTGTGCAATTATGAAAGATGAGGCTCCGTATCTTATAGAGTGGTTGGAGTTTCATAAAATAGTTGGTGTTGAAAGGTTTTATTTATATAATAACAACAGCACAGATAATACTCTGGACATTGTTGAACCCTACGTTCAATCCGGTGAAGTGGTTTTGCACGACTGGCCATTTAGCTATAAACAACAAGGTTCGGCATATGAGCATTGCCTCGCATCATACAAACAAGAATCTGAGTTGATTGCTTTTATCGATTTGGATGAGTTCTTGTTTCCCACTGAAAAAGAAAACTTACTAGAAGTATTAGAGGAATTTGATTCGTGCCCAGCGGTGGTAGTAAATATGTTGAATTTTGGATCTTCTGGCCATGAAATAAGACCGGAAGGCTTACAAATAGAAAATTTTACTAAACGAGCCGAAGACAATTTTGAAGAAAATATGTATGTAAAGAGTATTGTTCGTCCCGAACAGATTCTGCGTCCTAACTGTACTCACTTTTTCATACCTATTAATCAAGAATCTTTTTCGGTAACAGAAAATAAAGAACCGTTAGGATCTTCGATATCTGAAAGACTTTCTGTGCAAAAGCTACGGATAAATCATTACTTTACTAGGTCTAAACAGGAAGCCAAACAAAAAGTTATGCGGGGGGATGCTTTTTTTCCGTGGCAGAAAGCTTTGTGGGTGATGGAACATAGGGATCGTAATGAAGTAGAAGATTTAACGATTCAGCGTTTTGTTCCCAGACTAAGGCAGGCTGTTGATGCAGTGATTTCTAAATCTCGAATAGCACAGATTCTAACAGAACAGTGGCGATCGCAATCTAAGCTTTACGAGATGCAAATACAATTAGAGGAATTTCAGGCTGAGCTTGCTCAGACTCAAAAGAACTTGGCTTTTTCCGAATCTCAACTGCATCAGACTGAACAACAACTCAAACAAAGTAACTATCGGGTTCAGCAGTTTGACGTAGACTTACAAAGAATTTCAAAAGTTAAGGAATCAAATCCCCTACAACGAAAAATTTTGGCTGTTGTGGATGTTACACCGGCTTACCCTGAAGCTCTGGAATGGCTGCGTGGATTTAATCTAGATTCGCCTACTGTCGGTAAAGTAGATAACAATGAAATTTTGATCTCTGGTTGGGTATTGGGTAAGAGCGATCGAGCTGTGGCAGTTGAGTTTATTTATAATGACGAAACGGTTTTTACAACGACCGTTAGCGGGTATCGATCGGATGTGGTTAGTGCTTATCCAGAATTACCGCTAGCAGAAAATAGCGCTTACGAAGCTAGGCTGCATATTGCAGCAAAGCAGCCGGAATCTGAGGTGCTAATCCAAGCAGTTTTAGCCAATGAAACTCGCGTGAAGTTGGGAGTAGTTCGATTGCAGGAAGTTGAGTATAAGTTTCCTCTAGGTAATCAGAAACAAAAGTACCGGATGAAATGGTTTTTTGCAATTAATGAAGCTAGTCCTGGTTTTGAAATTTATTCGCAAATGATTAAAGTAGCAGTTTATACTGCTCAGCAAAATACATCGCTAGAACCATATTGCATTTATGATGGCGAAGATAATGAATTCACAGATTGGCTACAAAAAAATGGTGTTAAGATTATCTACCACAGAATACCTCATTACGAGAAACTGCAAACTCAATATCCTTTGTATGCGACCGTAGCTTTTGGTGCATTTTTGAGAATTGAGATTCCCAAAATTGTAGAGATTTATGAGCTCCTGGATGAGTATGTTTTATATACTGACTGTGATGTCATGTTTTTTCATGATGTCGTTGACTATTTGCAGGGTGTAACCTGTGAGTATTTGGCCGCAACACCAGAACACGATCCTAACAACTGGGAATATTTTAATAGTGGTGTGTTGTACATGAATGTCAAAAATCTTCAAAAGACACAAAAAGAATTTGACGATTTTATTGACCAAAACTTGGAGCAAATATTACACCTAGCTTATGACCAAGGAGCTTATAACTTATTCTTCAAAGACAAGTGGGAGAGATTGGATATCCAGCTAAATTGGAAATCCTACTGGCATTTTAGTCCTGAAGCAAAAATCATCCATTTTCACGGACCAAAACCCACTCAAGCAGAAGAGATAAAAAATCAAATAGCACCTGCGAGTTCTATGTTGCTTGCTAATGGTTTTTATTGGCTGAACACGGGAATTTGGCAATTCATTTACGAAAAAATTGAAGAGCTAGATGCAGGAATTTTGGTAAAATCAACAGAATGCGAACAGATAGAGCCTCAGTTAGAGGAGGCTCCCAAAGAATTAGAGGAATCTCAGACAAAACTCCACCAAAATGCAGGGGGATTTGAGCAATTTACAACTAAACTGCAACAAGTTAAAGAAGAACTGCAACCAATTAAAGAAGAGCTTGAACTCCGGCAGGTTCAATACCAAAAAACTCAGGAAGAACTCGCACAAACTAAGTCTCAGCTCATCGAAGTTCAGGCTCAACTGCAACAAATGGAGAGTGCTGCGGCTCCGTTAAATCAACTGGCAGAGTTGTATTTAGTTCAAGGAAAGTTAGAAGATGCGATCGCAGTTTGCGAGCAAGTATTAAAGATTAAACCCAAATTTGCTCCGGCGTACAAGACTTTGGGCAACGTCTTGCAAGCTCAGGGTAAACTGGATGAGGCAAAGAGTTGGTACATTCGCGCTCTGGAAGTTCAACCTGATTTTGCTCCAGCTTTAGCCAACCTGGGGACTATTCACGCACAGCAGCAACAGTGGCAAGAGGCGATCGCATCCTACCAAAAAGCTATCGCGATTCAACCCAATTTCGCTGGTGTTTACCGCAACTTGGCTAGGGTTTTTTCGCAAATTGGCAAGCCTGATGAAGCTGTCGAGTGTTCTTATTCAGCCGTGATTTTGGAACCTGAAACAACGGCAGAGGAATACTTTAACCTTGGCAATACTCTGTTAGAGCAAGGGAAGCAAGAGCGGGCGATCGTGTGTTACCGCAGGGCAGTTTATTTAAACCCAAATTTTTCTGAAGCTCATGATAAGTTAGACGAACTGATGGCGGTGGGAGAGTAAGAGCGATCGCGCGCCGTGTCCAAAACATCTAAGTTTGAGGTTTGGGGTAATGGCTTTCTGCGCTAACAACGTCCTCTAGGGTGACATCCCATCTAAATTTATCAGGATTCACCTCAGCCACTTTTCTAGCCAGGATGGCAACACCACCAAATCCTGGCTGACTTGCTAATGTCTCTTGACCTGGAATAAAAGTATCTAAATGCATTCGCAAAGGAACATAAAGGCTCGATTTGATAACTTCAAATCCCAAAGCAGGGGAAAATAAAACCTTAAGACCTTCGTCAGAAAAACGCCAGAAGTCCCAGGGGCTTTCGTGAAGAGGCCAAGAAAAGTGCGTGCTCTGAAAGGTGATTCCACCTACCTCTAGTAACTTATTAATTTCCATCGCCACTACCCAAGGCATGGCTAAGTGTTCAAAGACTGACAGGGAAAAAATAGCCTCAAACCGCTGATTAGCAAAGTATTGAGACAGTTTGTGAGCGTCCCCTACCACATCTGTGTTGGCGTCTGGATAATAGTCAAATCCCGTGTAGGAGGATGCACCAGGAAACAAAGACCTTTTGCTAACGCTTCCTGGACTGACTATCCGCGAACCTATTTCTAGAACTCGTAAATGACCGTCATTCACCTGCTTGATAAAATCAACAAACAAACCTGTATCATCATTTGTAAAAGTAGCTGAATCATAAACTCCTGGTTTCCCTCCAGCAAAGGTCACAATTTTATGATGTATTTCCCTTTTTGTTTTCGCCTTAAAGGTGACTTGATGCTGGGCGACTCTCGGCAGATATGCTATGAAACCGCAGTTATGATTGTGGTTGTATTGTGGGTAAGCTGCTACCACATCTGGGCGCGAATGCCACGATATAATTGGCACGCAATTATCTTCTACACAAATTTCTACTCCTTCAAGTACCCCTTCCTTCTTGCCTAAAATCCATCCTTGGAGTCCGAGTCCGCAGTCATTCGACCAGGAGTAATCGATCGCCAATATTAAGTTTTCGTCTTGTTCTAAGATTGCCATAAAATTTAGTGATAACCTTACTTTCCAGGCTGTTTTTTTGAGCGGCAGCGCTAAAAATATAAAACTTAGCTAATCCTGCATATTCCCTGAACCTAAAGATGATTACTCTGATGTTAAACTGGCTTTCAATTGGCTATTTTCCTGAGAATCATAACAATTTCTATAGAATTTTCTTGGAATAATTCTATAGTAAAACCAAAGCCTAGCTGTTTCTGACAGTAGAATAGCCACTCAGAGAAAGTCTCTGATGTCCAGACGTGAAAATGGATGCTGTAATCTATGTTTATTAAAGCTTGCTGGCGCGCCAACACCTGTTCTTCAGGAAATTTCTCTACCAGTCTCACGTACTCATGGTAATGAGATACCTTAGACCATTCCGGCCCCTCTTTGTAGTCCCGAATTAAATGGTCGAGGGAAGTCATCGGGCGATCGACATCAAAGATATAGCGCTTGTCCGGTACGCCCATGTAAACGATTCCTCCGGGTTTGACAACTCTCAAAAAGTTTTCTAGAGTGCCGATCGGGTTTTGACAGTGTTCTATCATGTGATTGGCAATGACAAAATCCCAAGAATTATCAGCTATGGATGACAGAGTTTCGCCATTATCTACAATGTCTGCTTCTATGAGATTGGTTCCATTTAATTCTGGGTATTGTTTTCTCAGTTCACTAACCGACATTCGATCGACGTAATAAACCTTTACAGTATCTGGAACTTCCAGAGGAGCATGAAGAGCTCCCACCTCTATTCCCTTCCCGCTTAGGTATTTAAAAGCTATATCTCTCCGTACTTGCATGAGCGCTGTAAGATCCACAGTCATCCTCTCCTTAAAAAATTGCTCAATCTCGATCGACTTTAATTTAATTTTTTGTGTGCCGAGTCCAGTGCTTCACTCTGATTCAGAAGTTGGGCTTTGAGTCAATGGCACGCGGGTAGAGCGCGATCGACGTTTCTAGTTTACCCGATCGCGGGTGTTGCTTGATCGATTGAGTGCGATCGTCTTCCTGTGTTGGTTTTTGGGGTAATATCTATTGTTAAGCTCGATGGCTTAGGGCAAGGGGGCGATCGCCTGTCTATAATACCTGGTGCGTGCGGGAACATCCTTAGAGGGCTGAAGTCTGATATCTTTGGAAGGCAACGGCTTGAGTTCATTTGGAGTTCATTGGGGGCGATCTGCAAAAAATCCCCCAAAGTTGTGGTAGACTCCTCAAAAAGATTTGTGGCAGTCGTTTGTGTCTGGGCAACTAGGAACTGAAAATTATTTACTATTTTAAAAATGTCAAACAATGCAAGTAGTTATATTAGCCGGCGGTTTGGGGACACGTCTGCGAGAAGAAACAGAATTTCGTCCCAAGCCCCTAGTAGATGTCGGCGGGCGTCCGATTATCTGGCACATTATGAAGACATATGCCCACTACGGATTCCTGGACTTTATTGTGTGTTTGGGCTATCGCGGCAACATGATTAAGGAGTATTTCCTGAATTATGAAGCTATGAATAATGATTTTACTATTTGCTTGGGTCGCCAGAATTGCATTACTTATCACGAGGATCATAAAGAGCAAGATTTTAAGGTGACGCTGGCTGAAACTGGCTCGGACACTATGACTGGGGGGCGGGTGAAACCTGTGGAGAAATACATTACTGATGATACCTTTATGGTGACATACGGTGATGGAGTTGCTGATATCGATATTGGGGCGCTGCTCGATTTTCATAAGTCTCACGGTAAGCTAGCAACTGTTAGTACAGTGCGTCCGATATCTCGATATGGCATTTTAGAGGTGGACAACCAAGGCAAAGTTCTGGAATTCACCGAAAAACCTCAAATAGATGGCTGGGCTAGTGCGGGATTTTTGGTACTTCACCGCAGCATATTTGAGGATTTGAGCGGGGATGATTGTTTTTTGGAGCGAGAGCCACTAGAGCGGTTAGCGGCGGAAGGACAATTGATGGCGTACCGCCACAAAGGTTTCTTCTTTGCGATGGATACTTACAGCGAGTATAAATATTTGAATGAACTTTGGGATAATGGAGAGGCTCCTTGGAGAGTGTGGGAATGAGTGAATTTTGGCGCGATCTATCGGTATTGGTGACAGGTTGCACCGGCCTTTTGGGTAACTGGTTAGTGGCTGATTTGCTGGAAAGAGGAGCCTTGGTAACGGGATTAGCCCGTGACTTGGTGCCGCAATCCCGACTTTATGCTGGAGAGTGGTATCGGCAGATTAATATTGTTCGGGGTTGTGTCGAAGATTTGTCAACGGTAGAACGAACGATTAATGAGTAGGAAGTAGATACGGTGTTTCACTTAGCAGCTCAGACAATTGTGGGAGTTGCAAATAGAGAGCCGTTAGCAACTTTTGAAACGAATATTAAAGGCACTTGGAATATTCTAGAAGCGTGTCGCCGCGTTGGAGGTGTGAGTCGAATTGTCATAGCATCCAGCGATAAAGCCTATGGAGACCAGCTTGTGTTGCCTTATAGCGAAACAACTCCGCTGCAAGGAGAACACCCTTACGATGTTTCTAAAAGCTGTGCTGATTAAATCAGTCGGGCTTACTATGTCAGTTACGGTTTACCAGTGTGCATTACTCGCTGCGGCAACTTTTACGGCGGGGGAGACTTGAATTTTAATCGCATCGTTCCGTGTACAATTCGAGCGGCATTACGAGACAAGCCAGTAGTAATCCGCAGTGATGGCACTTTTATCCGGGACTATTTTTATGCGAAGGATGGGGTCTTAGCTTATCTGCATTTGGCAGAGCAAATGGACAGGAAAGAAGTTTTGGGAGAGGCGTTTAATTTCAGCAACGAGTTGCAAATTTCTGTGCGGGGCATGGTAGATAAGGTTTTGGAATTGATGGACAAGACTCATTTAGAGCCTGTCGTATTGAATCGGGCTAAGAATGAAATCAAACATCAGTATCTCTCGGCAGATAAGGCGCGAAAAATGCTCGGCTGGGAGTCTAAGTATCCTCTAGAAGAAGGGTTGAAAGAAACAATTGAATGGTATAAAAACTTTTTTAAGGAGGAAAATACCTGTGTCATCAGCGTGTGATTGAGGATTTCTGTGACTCGGATTTTAATTATTGTATTTCTCTTATTTGATAGTTAAGGGGTCTAATTCTGTGCCATCTAAATGTCGTTTTTGCAGTCACACATTGGAGCATACTTTTGTAAATCTGGGGATGTCGCCGCTGGCGAATGCTTTTCTATCTCAAGAGCATCTGAATTGTGCAGAGAAATTTTATCCGCTTCATACTTATGTCTGTGCTAATTGTTTTTTAGTGCAGTTAGAAGAGTTTGAATCCCCCGATAGCATCTTTAGCGATTATGCTTATTTTTCTTCCTATTCAGACTCTTGGTTGCGTCATGCTCAGAAATACACTGATTTGATGGTGGAGCGCTTTGGATTTGACGAAACCAGTCACGTAATTGAACTCGCTAGCAATGATGGCTACTTACTCCAGTATTTTCAGCAGAAAGGAATTCCCGTATTGGGGATTGAACCTGCTGCAAATGTAGCTAAGGTGGCTGAGGAAAAAGGGGTTCCCACTTTAGTCAAGTTTTTTGGCGTGGAAACGGCTAAAGAGTTGGTTTCACAAGGCAAACAGGCAGATTTGTTGCTGGGCAATAATGTGTTGGCTCATGTGCCTGACTTGAACGATTTTGTGGCGGGGATGAAAATTCTCCTAAAACCAAACGGGGTCTTGACAATGGAGTTTCCTCATGTATTGCAATTAATTCAACACAATCTGTTTGACACGATTTACCACGAGCATTTCTCTTATTTTTCGCTGTTGACGGTTGAGAAAGTTTTTGCAAGTCACGGTTTAACTTTGTTTGATGTGGAGGAATTACCGACGCACGGCGGTTCTCTGCGGATTTACGGGAGGCATGAGGATTTTGAGAGTATAGCAGTTGGCGATCGCATTTCCCAACTGAAAGCTAAGGAAGTGCAAGCAGGGCTAAATCAGATTGAAATTTATGTAGGATTTGGCGAACAGGTTAAGTCTACCAAGCGCCAAATGCTCAGTTTCCTAATTGATGCCAAAAACCAGGGCAAATCAATTGCGGGCTACGGTGCGCCGGCGAAGGCTAATACGCTGCTGAACTATTGCGGTATCCGCACGGATTTGATTGATTATACGGTGGATTTAAGCCCGCACAAGCAGGGTTTGTTTTTGCCGGGAACTCAGATTCCGATATATCATCCAGACAAAATTCGGGAGGCTAAACCGGATTATTTGGCTATCTTACCTTGGAACATCAAGGATGAGATAGTAAGTCAGATGGATTATATCCGCGAGTGGGGAGGTAAGTTTGTGGTGTTGATTCCTCAAGTGCAGGTAATCTCGTGAAATTTACTGAAACAAAGCTTAAGGGAGCTTATGTTATTGAGGTAGAGCCCCTAGCAGATGAGAGGGGATTTTTTGCCCGCAGTTGGTGCCAAAAGGAGTTTGCAGAACATGGTTTGAATCCTAACCTAGTGCAGTGCAATATTTCTTTTAACCTCAAGAAAGGTACTTTGCGGGGGATGCACTACCAGGCTAAACCTCACGAAGAAGCGAAGTTGGTTAGATGTATTCAAGGGGGAATTTATGATGTAATTATAGATTTACGTCCCGATTCTCCTACTTTTAAAGACTGGTTTGGAGTAGAGCTAAACTCGGAAAATCGCCAGATGATATATATTCCTGAAGGTATGGCTCACGGCTGTCAAACTTTGGCAGATAATACGGAAGTTTTTTACCAGATGTCGGAATTTTATTATTCTGAATTAGCAAGGGGAGTGCGGTGGGATGATGCGATTTTTAGTATTGATTGGCCGGAGATATCTCAGCGCGTAATTTCTGAAAAAGATCGCAATTTCCCCGATTTTGTGCTATGAAAAAAGTGCTGGTTACGGGTGCGGGAGGTTTTGTTGGCAGACACTCGCTCAAGACGCTGGTGGAACGCGGGTTTGAGGTTCATGCTGTCGCTTCTAAGACTTTGCCGACTTTAAGTTCTGACTGTACGTGGCATCTGGCAAATTTGTTAGATCGTACATCCATTAAAGAGCTAGTTTGTCAAGTAAAGCCAACACATTTGTTGCACTTTGCCTGGTGTTATACTGTACCCGGTCAATATTGGAAATCTGAAGATAACTTTTTGTGGGTTCAGGCAAGTTTGGAATTATTGAGGCAATTTCGAGAGCAAGGTGGCGAGAGATTAGTGATGGGCGGAACCTGCGCCGAGTATGATTGGAAGTATGGTTATTGCTCGGAATTTGTCACGCCGAGAAATCCAGATACTCCCTACGGTATTTGTAAAAAAGCTTTGCAGGAGATAGTGAATTCCTATTCCGAGACGACAAACCTCAGCAGTGCTTGGGGACGTATTTTCTTTCCCTACGGTGCTTACGAGTATCCAAATCGGCTGGTTTCTTCAGTAATTCTTTCTCTGTTAAAGGGAGAGCCTGCTCGCTGCTCTCACGGTAATCAAATCCGGGATTTTCTGTATGTACAGGATGTAGCTGATGCTTTTGTGGCTCTTTTGGAGAGTGAGGTGAGGGGAGCTGTTAATATTGGCTCGGGACAGCCGATCGCGATTAAAGATGTTGTCTATAAAATAGCGGATGTAATTGGGCGATCGGATTTAGTGCAGTTAGGTGCTATTGCGTCTGCCGCGAAAGAAGCGCCTTTGTTAGTGGCTGATGTGACCCGTTTATCTAATGAGGTGGGTTGGCTACCAAAGTTTAATTTGGAAATCGGATTAAGACAAGCTATAATCTGGTGGGAAAAGCAGCTTTTGTCCTAAAAAACTGGTGTCTAAGATTCGTTACCTAAATACAATTATAACTAGGACAAATCATGAAATTAACGCTAGATACAGATGCCCAAAAATTGATTCAAGAAATAGACGGTGAGTGTCAAACTATCCCGCTCTATTCTAAGGAAGCTTTTGAACTCATTTCTCACTACTGGCTGAAATTAGGCTGGAATCAAAAATATACCTATACATTTAGCTGGCTGGGACGGCCAATCATTCAACTCCCTGAAGACATGATTCGCATTCAGGAAGTTATCTATCAGGTTAAACCTGATGTAATTATTGAAAGCGGGGTGGCTCACGGCGGTTCGCTGATTTATTACGCTAGCCTGTTTAAAGCAATGGGCAAGGGTAGGGTTGTAGGAATTGATATTGAAATTCGCCCCCACAACCGCAAGGCTATAGAGGAACACGAACTGTCATCGTTCATTACTTTAGTGGAAGGCAGTTCTACAGATACCAGTATTGTAGAGCAAGTTAAAAAACTGGTCAATCCAGGGGAGACTGTCTTGGTGAGTCTTGACTCGTGTCACACAAAACAGCACGTTGCTGACGAGTTAGAGGCTTATTGCAGTTTGGTGACACCAGGCTCCTATATAATTGCCACCGATGGGATTATGAAGGATTTGGATGATGTGCCGCGCGGAAATCCTGAATGGAAGTGGGATCATCCTACTGCGGCGGCGGCTGAGTTTGCCGATCGGCATCCTGAGTTTGTGTTGGAGCAACCTAAATGGCCGTTTAGTGAGAGCGATTTGACGGAGAATGTGACTCATTGGCCAGGGGCTTGGTTAAAGCGAAAATAACAAACTCAATGAATTTAAGCTAATTTTTGCGATGCACGAACATAGTTATCTACGGTGATACATAAGTTAGGCTTTGAGTCAATGGCATGGGGATACGATCGACCTTTCTAGTTTACCCGATCGCGCTTGTTGGTCGATCGATTGAGTGCGATCGCAGGGGTGGGTGCGATCGCAGTTGCTGCCGTGAACTATGCCATTGCTCTACCATAACATGACTCTTGTTCGATGCCTAGCCACACTCTAGGAAGAAGCTTGACTCGTGCAACAGTAGTACCTGAGTTTGTCACAAAGCATCCAGAATTTGTGCCTCAGGAACTGATATGGTATTTTGATGAGAGGGAGCCGATCGCCAGCGTGATTCATCAGTCAGGAGCCTACTTGAGACAATTGTTGAGACTGCTCAGATCCGAATTGTTCGGCATATAATTGTAATCTTTAACAGCTTGAAGAAACAATTGGCAGTCTTTATAAGTCTATACAAACAGATGTGAGTCATCCTTGGCAAAAGCAATCGAGTTAAGTTAATAGTTTTTAAGAGGTTGGTATTATTGTGGTTGAACTAATTTCTGTTCACGTTCCCAAAACAGCAGGAACAACATTTGTGGATATTTTAAACCAAATTTATGGAAAAGAGAATATTTACTTTGATTATATACCACCTAAATTTGTAAAACATGAACCGTCAGACCTCCCCCAAAATTTTAGAGTAATCCACGGTCATTTTAATATTTTAAAATATGACTATTTGCCTGCTCAGGGTAAAAAAATAATCTGGTTGAGGCATCCAATACATATAGTGATATCTCTATATTTTTATTGGTTGCATGTGCCACTAGGCAATATATACCAATATCCCAACATAGTTAGAGATGTCAAAATGTTGAAAATAAACTTAGATGAATTCGTAGAACACGGCGCAGCAAAAAATTTAATTACCCAACAGATATCCGACCATAAAATAAATAATTTTGATTTTGTAGGAGTTCAAGAATTTTTCCTGGAAGACTTAGCAGATTTGCAAAAAATGTTAAACTGGTCAGATTTTAGGATCGATGAAAAAAACACAAATCCTAATCCTAAATACCAGGAGGACTTGGAAAGTATTTTTTCCAACACAAAAATAATAGAAAAAATCATAAGAAATAATCAAGAAGATTTAGAAATTTATCAGGAAGCATTGAGGTTAAGAGCGGAGCGCAGAAAAGAATCACTTGTAATCCAACCAATTATGGCTGAATGGAATCGCTCGCAGCATCGAGTGAGGGCAGCGTTAAAAGATGTACGGCAACAGACAGAAGTTGAATTGGCAAAAGCTCGATCGGAATTGTGGCAGGTGAAAGCTGAATTGTTTTTAGAAAAAAATGAGCTAGATGAGGCGCTGACTGCTTGCGAACAAGCTCTAAAAATTAAGCCTGAATTTGCTCTGGCTTGCCTGACGATGGGGAATATTTGGCTCGCTAAGGGGCAAGCCAACAAAGCAAAGAATTGGTACGATCGGGCAGTGTCAATTCAACCAACTCTTGTGGAAGCACTCGAAAATCTGGGAAATATTTGCCGGGAACAGCAACTGTGGTCAGAGGCGATCGCCTGCTATCAAAAACTACTGGTCGTACAACCCAGTGTAGCGGGTGTTTATCGTAATTTAGCTACCGCTCTTTACAACGAAAATAAGCTAGAGGAATCTGCTGATTGTATGTATATAGCATTAACGTTGGAAGCAGAAAAATCTACAGCATTAGATTACTTTAACTTGGGTAATAGCTTTTTAAATCAAAATCGGGTGGAAAGAGCAATTATCTGTTACCGCAGAGCTGTTTACTTAAATCCAAGTTTTTCTGAGGCTCATCGCATTTTAGGGGCAGTTATGACTTAAAATAGAATTTGCCTAGTACACAAACAGAGTCTAGATAGAAAAAAGCGAGAGGTTGATTATGACGGAATGGCAAAGAAGTTTCTTTTTTAAGGGTAAAGAGCTAGGCTATAATCGGATTAGATATAACAATCCCACTGAGAGGTGTGTGGAAATTCCGATCGCCTTTGATTTTTTGGCAAATCTTCAAAAGCGAGAGCGCATCCTGGAAGTGGGAAACGTCCTCTCTTATTATGAAAACACGCTGAGTGAATCAGTGGGAATCTTTCACAGAAAAATTGTAGACAAGTTTGAGCAGGATCTAGGAGTAGATAATCAAGATTTAATGGATCTGCCATCAACAGAAAAATATGACGCGATACTTTCTATTTCTACTGTAGAACATATAGGGCAAGCAGTAGAACCTTCAGGCACTTATGGCGAACCTACCGAGAAGCGGGATCTAGAAGCTCCACTCAAGGCGATCGCCAAAATATACGACTTACTGGATGTTGAGGGCAAAGCTTTCATTACAGTTCCTTTTGGAACACTGACAGATGGAGATTGGCAAATTCAGTTCAGCGGACAATACTTAAGTCTGTTAACAAAATATGGGATTCCTAAAGAAGCAATATCCAGTCATTTTTTAAAGCTGATTGACAGACACCCTGTCTGGGAAAAAGCTCAGATGATTTGGACAGAAGCCGATGGTTTAGAGGTCAGCGATGCGGAGTACAACTATCCTTTGCCTTTTGCTAACGCGATCGCCGCGATCGAGCTGACAAAGCTTTCAAACGACTTTCGCTTCAACTTAAATGTCGAGCCTACCCCTCTGTTTTACCATCCACCACATGATAATCGGAGACAATGGGAGCAATACAAGGTTCAACTACATCAGACCCAGGCACAGTTGGAGCAGTCTCAAGCGCACCTGCATCAAGCTCAAGTCGATTTGGAGCAGTCTCAAGTTCAAGGAAATCAAACTCAGGTCGAGTTGGAGCAGTCTCAAGCGCAACTGCATCAAGCTCAAGTCGAGTTGGAGCAGTCTCAAACGCAACTGCATCAAGCTCAAGTCGAGTTGGAGCAGTCTCAAGCGCAACTGTTTCAGACTCAAAGGGAATTTGAGCAATCTCAGGCAGAATTAGCCCAATCAGAGTCTCAATTGCACCAAACTCAGGCAGAGTTAGAACAGTCCCAGTCTCAATTGCACCAGACTCAAAGGGAATTTGAGCAATCTCAGGCAGAACTCCATCAAACCCAGGCAGGATTGGAACAGTCTCAGTCTCAATTGCACCAAACTCAGGCAGAATTGGAAGAGTCTCAGTCTCAATTGCGCCACACTCAAAGGGAATTTGAGCAATCTCAGTCTCAATTGCACCGGACTCAGGCAGAATTGGAACAATCTGAGTCTCAATTGCATCAGACTCAGGCAGAATTGGAACAGTCTGAGTCTCAATTACAGCGAACTCAGACAGAATTAGCCCAATCTCAATCTCAATTACAGCGAACTCAGACAGAATTAGCCCAATCTCAATCTCAACTACAGCGAACTCAGACAGAGTTGGCGCAATCCCAGTCGCAACAGCGTCAGACTCAAGGGGAATTGTCTACAAACAAGTCAGTGTTGCACAAGACCACCAGAGAATTGAAGCAGTCCCAATCTCTTCTGTACCAGACTCAAGAAGAATTGGAGCAATCTCAGACACAACTGCATCAGGCTCAAGAAGAATTGGAGCAATCTCAGACACAACTGCATCAGGCTCAAGAAGAATTGAAGCAATCTCAGACACAACTGTATCAGACTGAGGAAGCACTGCAACAGTCTCAGACGCAACTGTATGAAATTCAAACGGAATGGGAGCAATCTCAGATCCAACTGCATCAGACTCAAGAGGCAATGGAGCGATCGCGATTGCAGCAAGCTATAGCCCATCGGAAAAATGAACCTCTGGAGATACAGTATCCACTCTTAGTGTGCGAAGCTTGGTATGCTTATCAAAATGGTGATTTGATTAAAATGAGAGAGTCATTACAGGAATCTTTGAAATGCACGCAGTTGTCACGAACAGAAACAGTCAATAATTGGTTAGAGAGTTTTAGCAATTTTGGCTCAGAAAAAGGACAGCAACTCGATACCTATTCTCTGACAAATTCCGAAGAATGGAAACAATTGATGCGTCAGGTACTGGCAGTTAAGCCAATGTCATTGGCAAGCGGAAAAGGCAAAGGTTCTAGCTAGCTATCGTTAAAGAGATAAAAGCAATGCAGCAAATCCAGACACAACCAACCCAAACCGAGGATATTTTGCACCAGACTCAGGGGCAACCGAGACAATCGAGTGACTTAATTCTTCTCGTCTCAACCCTTGCTGCTCAATTGCACCAGACTCGTGAAGAATTAGACGAAGCTCACGAGTTACTGCATTTGATGCGGGAGAAATTGAAGCAATTGGAACCAGTAAATGTTTTACTGTACGAGACTCAGATAGAATTGGAGCGATCGCAAGCTGCAGCCCAACAGTTTCAAGCAGAAAAAGAGTGGTTAGAATCTAAGCACCAAGCTTTGAGACAGACTGCACAGCAATTGCAAAATGAATTGAAGCTAGTACAGACTCAGGCACATCAAACTCAGAATGTTCCCCTGAAGTAGATGTGCTATGTTAACCGCGTTTTGCTTTCATGGCAATCCGCAGCCTGACCAATTATGAATGCAACCTAATTGATTATGAACAAGGAAACACTAAACTCTTCTTTTGGTATTAATGTTGCAGGTTTTGTGAAAGGAGAGTTTGGTATCGGGGAAGGAATGCGTGCCAATCTTAGATCGCTTGAAGCTGCTAGGATTCCTTTTGCGATTAATAATTTTCACATAGATTGGCATCGCAACTTAGATGCAACCTATCAAGAACAAGACTTAGCAAAACATAATCCCTATCCGGTCAATCTCGTAAATTTTAACCCTGACGGTATAGCTACATTTCTTGAAGGTTGGGGTTCTCAATATTTAGAAAACCGATATAATATAGGATTTTGGGCTTGGGAACTACCGAACTTTCCTCCTGAGTTACAGTTTGGTTTTAATTACTTTGATGAAATATGGACTTTTAGCAATCATGCCGTAGAAGCCATATCAGCCGTATCGCCGATTCCAGTTATCAAGGTAATGCCTAGCCTTGTTTTTCCTCCCGTATTCTTGGGCCGAGAAGCCTTGGGATTGCCGAAAGACAAATTTATTTTTCTCTTCATGTTCGACTCTCTCAGCACATTTGAGCGCAAAAATCCTCGGGCAGTTGTTGAAGCCTTTATTCAGGCTTTTGGTAAATCCAATCAAGATGTTTGTTTAGTAATTAAGTTTTCTAATTCACAACATTATCCCCGCCAGCGAGATGAATTTAAGGTACTGGCAGCGCAATATCCATCGATTCACCTCATAGAAGGGCATTTGATGAGAGAGGAAGTGAATGCCTTGGTTTACAATTGCGACTGCTATGTATCGCTGCACCGCGCTGAAGGTTTTGGCTTGACAATGGCTGAAGCGATGTACTGGGGTAAGCCGACGATCGCGACTGCTTACTCGTCTAATATAGAATTTATGAATGTAGGTAATAGTTTCTTAGTCAAATACGATTTAGTAAGTATTTCGGAAGATATCGGACCTTATAAAAAGGGCAATATTTGGGCCGCTCCGGATATTGAACACGCAGCAGCACTGATGCACTACGTATTCCACAACTACGAGCAAGCAAAACTTGTAGGAGCAAGAGCTGCTCGTGAAACTCAGTCTTTATTGAGTCCTCACGCTATTGGCAAAAGGATTAGAACTCGGTTGGAAAATATTATTGCAACCAAGATGAAGAGCCAAGATGATTTACGGCGAGAACAAGATGATTTACGGCGAGAAATAGATGATATGCGGCGAGAAAGAGATGATCTACGGCGAGAAATAGATGGGCAGGAATGCCAAGCTCAAGCCTGGAAGAACACTGCACAAGCAGTTCAAATGGAAGTGGAGAAGATGAAGTCTAAACTGAAAAAATCTGATGCGGAGATTGACCATTTGAAATCTTTAATTGAACGAAAAGAAGGCTTGCGAGTCTAAATAGCGGAATACAAAAATCATGCTAGGATACTCATCAACCTACCATGATATAATTAATCTTTGTGCGACGATTGCACTTTTTGCCAGAACAAATGCTCGCTAGCTGCTTTTAGCTAATTACAATATTTGCATTGTTTCTATTTGATTGATAAACGTCTTAGCGATGACGGCCCAATCAAACTTTTGTTCGACATATTGCCTAGCATTCTCTACACGTATACTCTTGATTGTACTATTTTCATCTCTGAGACGCGCGATCGCCTCAGCAAATAGCTCAATCTCTGCAATGATACAGTGCTGTTGGTGTTGCAGCCCCAAACCCCTCGATCCAGTGGGAGTAGAAATGACTGGAATACCTGCAGCCAGATAGTCCAGCATTTTTAGATTTGTACCTCCCCCAGACAGCATAGGATTCAAAGCCACGTCAGCAATTCCCAAAATCGCACTTTTAGTTTCGTCATCTACAAATCCCATCGCACTGACGTTTGCCGGCGCCCGGTGAGGTTCCGCACCTAAACCTACGCTTCCGAAAGTCAGAAATTTAACATCAGGAAGCTGTCTAGCCATTTCAAATATACAGCGCACAGCATCTACATTCGGAGGATGCCCACTGCCAGCAAAGACTGCTAAGAAATTTTTGGAAAACCCCAACTTTTCTTTTTTCAAGAGTCGCTGAGTCAATGGAACGTAGCTGACACTCTCTAAATCTCCACCGTTAGGAACGAAAACAAATTTATTGATATCTACATTATATATTTCGCTCATGAGCTGTGCTTCTCCAGGAGAACACGCCATAATCAAGCTACTAACTTGACAGCATTCTTTCTCAACCTTGCGAGTTAATTCTAATAATTCCCTACCTCCTGAATTATCGGGAAGAATACCTTTTTTAAGTTCAAATTCTACATTGTGAGCTTCATACCAAATCGGCTTATCAGTCACTTCTTGAATAGCTGGAAGAAGATAAGGATGGGAAGCAACTACAAAATCTGAATTTGCTGTAGCCTCTCTTAAAGCCAACATATAATCTGGCGTCATATGATAAATTTTAGGCATTACTACATCGCCAATACCAAATGGCGTTCCTATCTCTCGTTGAATATTCTGCTCCGCTTCTTGATGTTGAAAAGACCTAGGAATCCTCGTTTCGCACAGTCCGGGAGAAATTTCACCTCTAAATACCCCATCGTTAGCATCAGTCAAAGTAACTAACTCTATATCAAATTTGTTAGTTAAATGCCGATAAAAGTGAAATACGCGAAACTGCCCGCCGTATCTAGGAGGAAAAACTGGAAAGGGTGGAACTACAGTGATTTTTTTTCGCTTTTGTATCCTCTTGTGGCGTTGTATCGTTGTAGTTAAAGGTATTGGGGTAGTTACAGGAGATTGAACAGTTTCATCTAGCAATCGGGCAACTGTATTTGCCCATGTAATTTCTTTAACCTGCTTTTGACCAGCAAGCCCCATCTGCTTTGCTCGATCGCGATGTTCGCAGAGCTCATCAATGCGTTCGGCGATCGCCTGCGGGTTTGGTGGAACTGAAAACCCTGTTTCTCCATGCCTGACAAACTCATTAGTCCCCCCCGAGTCAGTAGCAGTAATCACAGGCTTACCGCTCATCATTGCCTCTACGGTAATCAATCCGTAATCCTCATCGTAAGGAATATAAAGAACAGCCAAAGCATCTGCGTAAAGATTTACTAGCTCGCGATCGTTAACAAAACCAAGAAAAGTAATTCTTTCATCATCACCCGCAATTTGTTTGAGACCTTCAAGCTCGCCACCAGTTCCAGCTATTTTAAACTGTATGTTCGACTTGACATATCTCATAGCTTCAATCAAGTGAGCGATACGTTTGCTGCCGTATTCAAGACGACTGGCAGTAAATAAATAATCATCTTTCCCGATCCGAAACCCTGTTTGAATTGGTGGCGGATAAACCACTTCTATCTGGCTGTTAACCGGGAAATAATCCGGGCGTTTTATTACATTATGTGATAAGGAAGCATACTTCTTAATTGCAGTGGGAGCTAATGCTATACCATCTAAGAAGTGAACTATTTGACGGGTGAGCGGCCCTGGGTATTGAAAAGCATCTGCTGATATGTATTCGATATTTGAACGAATTTTATTCAGCCTTTCATAAAACTCTTTTAACGCAGTTCGAGCGCCTTGATTCCGATACATGAACTCCTGCAATGCACAAATTTCTTGATTGTTGGTAGTGTAGATTTTTGGATAATTTGGTGGATACAAATCATATAAACCGCGTGATGTGTGAAACATATAGCAGATATGATGTTGATGGTGTACCATCCAGGCCGGATACTTGCAGGAAATAACTGCATCAAAGTGACTTAAATCAAGTTGGGAAAATCGCCAATAGTTATCCATTAAATCCCAGAAGTTAATTTCTGGGCTAGGCAATTTTATTAAATCAGCCTGATGTGCAGTATGCTGATTGATGTGATGCAGCAGCCCCCACCAAACATTTTCTGCACCACCAATCCGAAATGGTATTCCACTGGGGGATACTATCGCTATTTTCATGACTATTTCCTAACTTAATCCCTGATTTTTTCAGCATTAACTTCAAACAACCAATCAGCTATAACTTGAAATTCAATGTTTCCCAAACCTGCTTCCTCTAAATAATTAGTGAGCAAAACTTCAGTAAATCCAGTTAAATGCCAATCTCCCTCACACGCTTGCGTTCCATATAAAAATTGAACTAACAGCTTTTGACCTTCTATGGATTGATATTTTTCAGATTTAAAAAGCTCAAGTAAATGTATTAAACTTGGCACTCTTAGTCTTAATATACCTCCCTTTTTCAACAAACGAGCCCATCCTTTTAATGCTGGTGCTGTATCGCACCTAGGCATATGTTCTAGACAGTCCTGAGCAATGATTTCTTCATAATAACCTGATGGCAGCAAATCTAAATGTCGGATGTCCGCTACTAAGTCCTGCTTGCCAGAGTCGTGAAGATCTACATTCACATAACCCTCTTTAATATCCCAACCGCAGCCAAGATTTAAGCGTTGGGGGTATTGAGAGTAGTCAAATCCTTTTAACTTAAACTTCAATTCCTGCGCTTTAAACTCTGCCGATTCCCGAATATTCGAGATTACCTGCTGGCGCGTACATTTTCTCTCAGTAAGTACGGTAAAGAAATGATGGTAGCCCTGCACGTCAGCATTTCTTAGCATATAGGTGCGATAAACTGCTTGCACAAAATCTTCGTGACTGAGGTGAGCAGTTTCTTGCAAAAATGTCGCGTCATTTATTTGACTTGGCTGAATTAAATAGTCGTTCACAATTGCAATATGCTCCTGGTCGCGGTGGTTATTTGTTTGCAAAAACACTTGGTTGTCGAGCGGTATAGGAGGCTTTGAATTTTCCTCCATCATGGTACTCTTTTCCTTCTCAGATTCACCGATTTTCTCGCAATCTTCATTGGCTAGCTTGCGCTGCATCCAAAAACTACCGCCATGCTTATAGACGCGAGCAAATTTTTCATCAGCCGACCATAAAGGAGATAGGATGCTGGATAGTTCTGGATCAAAACTAGCATAATAAACTGGCAATACTATTTCGTAATCATTTAAGCCATTAGCTAGTAAAGCGCCTAATAGGTATTGCTCATTATAATATCTTTCTTCCCAAGATTCAGGGTAGTCTAATGGCCAGAATATATCATGCAATTGCAGATATACACCAATATCAAGTCGCGGCATGATGTCAAGGAAGCAAATGGTGACATCAGAATTCATAAAACATCTGTGAGAATTATCAATGAAAACAATATCGTTTTTCTGGAGATTCTCAAATATAGTTAGATCGATTTCCTCTACGGGCTGACGAATAACCCGATCGCATATATCATCAATTTCAGCTCTTGGATAAGGATCGATCGAGATAATCTGGGTCTTCAAATTATTGTCTATAATTGCTCTTCTTGCAAACTTAGTCGAATTGCCAGAACCAACTTCTATGTAGATATTTGGTTTTAACTCAGCAATCAAACAATAAAGAGAAATGCTATCAAATGCTGGGAAGTATGGATTAATGTACAAGGGTTCCCTTGCATCTTCATTGCTATCTACATCTATATTTACCAACTTCTCAAAATACTTCGGAAACTTCTGCAAAACTCTCCGATACACTTCATGATTAGATGCCAGCGCTTGACTAATATACTTATTAGGCTGGTTTTTGGTATAGCGCGGTTTGTTACTACTACTGGTGGGATATTCTAACTCAATTTTAAACACTTTTGCCTCCTTCAATTTCTAGGTTCTCTTTCAGGTTATGATGCCTGATGCTGTGAGAGCATGAGCATAATGTTCTGCATTCTTAAGTGGCTCCACCGGACTGACCTTTGTGATTAATGCTGCAAATTGTACATAGCACGACGGATCGACCTGTTTAGCATTTGTTATGCTGTAGATTTTGATTTTCATGCCATTTAAGTTCTGGCATACTCGGCTAAAAACACGCTCAGGGTCGTAAAATCGGCCGTGACGCTTCCCCCACCCGTAGGCGCAGTAGACTGTAGCATCATCGTCAAATTTGACTCCTTGCGGTATGGAAACAGCCGGATCGGTTTGAATTGCATATTCATCAAATAAATAGAAGGGGGTAATACATACGGCACCACCCGGCTTAAGTATGCGCGACACTTCTTGAATAAAACCCCGATCTGAACCATTTTCAAAATGTTCAAATGAGCTGTGGAGGGCCATTTTAGTTGCAAACCCATCCGGTACTGGCATATTCGCTGCGTCCCCTCCGATTTTATTGCCATTCAATCCATGAGGGTAATCAAGGTCTTGCAAATATGCTTTCACACCAAACAGGCGATGATAAATTTCTGGTGTGGGGCTGTGCTGGCTGGCAATATCGATGTAGATGTCTTTGTCGTTAAGTTGTAAAAGTTTGGCTGCTATGTAGTGTTCTAGAGTTTTTTCCGGCAGATTAAAAGAGTAATAGTCAGGGAAGTCCTGTACATATCGTGCATCCTGAAAGTATTGGCGATACTCTTGCAAGTCAACTTCATAATTTTCTACATCAATTCCTAGATTAACAAGACCCTGAAATACTTTTTCTTGCGAGTCAGGGCCGTGCATGACACCACCTAGTTTCTGGGGATTAGGTATTTCAGGATGATAGTAATTCAAATCAGATTTTGGCTTAGTTACTACTGCCATCGGCTTTTCAATATCAATTGTCTTCAATTCCCTAAATATAGGGTTTTCTTCTTCCTTCTTGGTTATGTAAAACTCTCTTTGAATCACTCTCTTTAAGGTTAAGCTTACTGATCTTCCCGTCAATAATTCCTCTTCAGAAACTGCACATACTTGACCATACTCGTCTATTTTTGACATCCCAAATCCCATTGTTAATAAGTTATAAGCAAAAGACTTGGGATTAAATCCAGCATTTTGAATGCGGGAGCTATTAAAGCTCATATAAATAGTAGCATGGGGATTTTTATAGAGTAAATTCTGCATCCCATTCAAAATAATAGGAGCCACACCTTGAGCTTCTATACTAATCGCATCTATTCTGGGTGTCTCCACAAAAACTTCATCCAGTGAATATGTTTCAAATTCATTCAATCGAGCGTCTACTCGCAAAGGAAAAGTATTTCTGTTGGCGTAGACCTCTTGAATGGATACTTTTATTTTTGTTTTTGCTTCTTCTGCTACAACATGAAGTACCGTAATTTTTTGTTGATGGTGCTTTACCTTTAGCTCTTTTTTGAGTCCTGCGTATTCAAAAAGGCGATTCTGTATTTCTCCAACAGTAAGTAAGTCTGACATAATTTTACAATGATATGTTGTTGAATTCACTCCTCTGAAAAAACACTGGCGTTTTTTTGCTATCGATCATTTTGTCAATTGAATTTAGATGTATTTGCCCTAATCCTGGCTAAGTTATTATTATCAAACTCATAGATTTCGGGTCTCAAGTTCAATGGCACGGCGGTAAGCATGACTGGCCTCATCTACTTTACCTGTTTTAGCTAAGGCATCTCCTAAATTGTTGTGTGTTGCAGAGCAATCTGGGTTTAATTTTATAGCTTTGCGGTATGCAGCGAGCGCCTCATCCAGATTTCCTTGGGTCATAAAAGCTTCCCCCATATGCTGATAAGACGAACTAGAATCGGGGTTGATTTTAATGGCACGGCGGTAAGAAGCGATCGCATTTACCCAATGCCCTTGCTTTGCTAGAGCTTCGCCTAAGTAGTGATTAGCTTCCCAGGAATTGGGTTCTATCTCAATAACCTGACGAAAAGAGGCGAGCGCTTGATCTAACTGATTTTGTTGTACCAGAGCTTTGCCTAATTGTAAATAGAGTGCAGGGTCATCTGACTTAATCTCTAGCATCTTTTGGCGAGCGCTCAGTACATTGTTCGGATTCAGTTCAATTGCCTTGTAATAACAGTTCAACGCTTCATCTAAATCCGACTTAGCTTCTTTCGCGATAGGTTGGACGCGCGAGCGCTGTCTGAGAGCATCCCCTAAATGGTGAAGTACCACATCCGAGTTAGGCGCAATTTCCAGAGCTTTCCGATACGCAGAAATTGCCTCATCCCACCGCCCAAGCTGGTATAGAGCAAATCCCAAATGATCCTGAGCCTCCAGCGAGTTAGATTCCATCTTAACAGACTTGCGGTAACTGCCCACAGCTTTCTCCCACTTTTGCTGTGTTGCCAGCGCATCCCCTAAATGTTGGTATACTATAGCCGCATTCGGGACAAGCTCAAGCGCTTTCTGGTAAGATTCGATCGCCTCATCCCAGCGCTGCACGATCGACAAAGTATGCCCCAAATAGTGGTGGACGATCGCCGAACCCGGTTCCAACTCAGCGGCTTTCGAGTAAGCCGCGATCGCCTCCTCCCATTGACCCTGTGCCGCTAAAGCCGTTCCCAATTTATAGTAAATCCAATGGAAATCAGGTTTTAACTGAATCGCCTTTCGGTAATAACCCACTGCTTCTGCTAATTCATTCTTACCTTGCAAAGCCTCTGCCAACTTCAGGTACAATTCCCCATCACCAGGATTTAGCTCGATCGCCCTTCGCAAGCACTCAATCCCTTCATCAACCCGTCCCTGTCTTGCCAAAGCCTCCCACAAATTTTGGTAAGGCAAAGCCGATTCCGAGTCCAGATCGATCGCTCTTCGCAAACAACTTATAGATTCATCCAGTTGACCTTGCAAACACAAAGCCTTCCCTAAACTATTGTGAAACTCGTAGAAATCAGGATATATTTCCACAGCTTTGCGGTACGCAGCAACGGCTTCATCTAGATTGCCCTGCTGTTCCAAAACCTCTCCTAAATTGTGCCAAGACCAAGCCGAATTCGGGTTAAGTTCGCAGGCCCTGCGGTAACTTTTCTCCGCCCCATCCCGCTGCCCCAATTTCGCCAAAACTTCACCCAAATTGTGGTGATACCAGGAAAAATCCGGGTTGAGTTCTGTACAGCGCTGGTAGGCGGCGGCGGCTTCCTCTAATTTACCCGACTGTTTCAGGAGGTTGCCTCTATGAAAATAATTAGAAGCAGTCTCTTCATGCACTTGTAATGAGCTATTCATAATTTTGTACCGTAGATTTCTTTTTTTTTTTCTTGGTCGATCGGGGTTTCTAACTATCTCGAATCTGACATTTTGCACCGTCCATAAATGAATTTCGCGCGGAGTGGGGCGGGTTTATTTAACCTCTCTGCACCCTTTCAAGCTATTGGTGAACCCGCCCCTACAGGTTCTTGATATTGGTGCAAGATGTAAGCGGGGACTCAGGACAGATTTTAGACTTAAGTTGACACTTTAAACTCATGGGCATATTCCTAATGACTCGGCCGCCAATTCTTGTCCTCCAATCTGATACCGCTGTCTTGACAAGCTCTGGTTAAATGCGGGCTGTAGTAAGGGTCATTCTCAATATATTTTTGCCACCGGCTTTCGATCAGCTTCGATTCCTTCCTCAGCCGCTCTTTCTTTGCAGGCGAGTCTTCGTAACCCCGGCTTTTAGATTCGTGGTGGTAGAGAACTACATGAGGCAGGTAAATATTTCGGTACCCTTTCTCTAGCATTTTCAAACACAAATCCACATCATTGTACGCCACTGTTAGTTCTTCGTCAAACCCCCCAACACTTTCAAATACTTCGCGGCGACACATTAAACACGCAGCAGTTACGGCTGAAACATTATTCATGCCTACCACATTCCCGAAATACCCTGGTATGGAGCGAGGCATATGGTAATAGCTGTGACCGGCAACTCCGCCGCCGAGTCCCATCACCACTCCCGCGTGCTGGATTTTGTTATCTGAGTATATCAACAAATTGCCCACCGCCCCGATCGAGCTTCTCTGAGCTTGTTCAACCATTGCGTCAATCCAATCGGGAGTAATTACCTCTGTATCGTTATTCAAGAACAGCAAGTAATCTCCCTCGGCTTTGCTAGCAGCGTAGTTGTTAATCTTAGAGAAATTGAACGGAATATCTAGGCGATAACTTTTAAACCTCGCTGATTCCTTAGCCGTCCATTTAGCCAGAATTTCCGCCGTGTGTTGCTCTTGACTGCCGTTGTCGATGACAATAACTTCGTAGTTGGGGTAGACGCTCTTAGTAAAGATAGACTCCAAGCAATTGTCCAAAACATCGCCTAAATCCCGCGTCGGAATAATGATGCTGACCCGCTTGTAATCCGCAATTTTGTAGCGTGCAATAAAGTGTCCCAAAAAGTCGGGAACGCCTACAATTTTCCCCGGTTCGCCCCTGCGTTCGATCGCCTCTTGCAAAGCTTTTTGCCCTGCGTCATAGGCATAGGGTTTAGCCTCTACACCGCCAGCCGCCGAACCTGCGTGCATTCTCCAGTGGTAAAGAATTTTAGGGATGTGAAATATTTTGTCAGTTTTTTCTGTCAACCTCAAAACCAAATCGTAATCCTGAGCTCCTTCAAAGCCCGGTCTAAAACCGCCGATTTCATTGATTAGCGATCGCCTGTAAGTTCCCAAATGGCAAGTGTACATCCGAGATAAAAATGAATCCGGACTCCATTCTGGCTTGAAGAAAGGATTTATCAGTTCTCGATCCTGATAAATCTTGTCTTCATCTGAATAAATCATGTCCGCTTCCGGGTGGCGGTTCAGCAGCAGCACCACTTCATACAAAGCCTCTGGTGTCAGCGTATCGTCGTGGTCTAGCAATGACACAAATTCACCCGTCGCCAACTCCAAAGCCGAATTGGAACAGTGAGAAATGTGACCATTTTTGGTGCGATAAACTACTTTAATTCGGCTATCTTTAGCTGCATATTCTTGTAAAATCTGCTTGACATGAGTCGCGGTTGATGCGTCGTCCGCAATGCACAATTCCCAATAAGGATATATCTGATTGAGAACTGATTCTATTGCCTCCTTTAAATAATTTTCTGGCGTATTGTAAGCCGGCATGACGATGCTAATCAGCGGCTTGTAGTTAAAGATTTCTAATGTTTCAGCCATCTTCCGCAAGTCAGCTTCTCTGGGGCTGTTCTTAGCGCGCCACTTCGTGTAAGCTGGGTCTTGACCGAGGAATAGCGAATCTCGTAAGTTTTGATAATCCAAACCAAAAAGTTTCGGATCTAGTTTGCTCGCGGTCTGATAAGCTTCCAGAGCTTCCGAAAGCTTGTCTTGTTTAGCTAAAGTTTTTGCTAAATTGTGGTACGACCAGCCAAAGTCAGGAGCCACCTCGATCGCTTTCCGATAAGCCGCAACAGCTTCATCAAGCCGACCTTCTTGTTGAAATATATCCGCTAAGTTGTGGTGCGACCAAACAAAACTTGGATTCAGTTCAGCAGCTTTCTGATAGCTTTTAATAGACTCATCAACTTTACCTATCCTTTTCAGGACATCGCCTAAATTGTGGTGAGTTCCAAAGTAATTGGGATTAATTGAAATTGCTTTGCGGTAGGCGGCCACAGCCTCGGTCAATTTACCTTCTTCTTGCAGAGACTCCCCTAATTCGTGGTACTCTGCAGCTATCCCCGGGCTGTGTTCGATCGCATTTCCCGAGTGTGCGCGAACAGCGCGATCGCCGGACGCTGCCCTACTTACACCTTTTTTTTTTAACACCTCTTCTAACCGCTCAGAAATAGCCTTGTCATCAGGTCGAATCTGCAACGCCATCTGATAAAAGACGATCGCCCCATCCGGCCAATTTTTCCGCACCAAAGCATCAGCCAACTCAACATAAAGGTCAGCATCATTCGGCGCAATCTCCAGGGCTTTGTGATACAACTGCACGTCATCAGGATTCTCCTGAATCGCCCGCCGGTACAAACCCATAGCATCCTTCAAATCCCACTGCGATCGCATCCTCAAAGCATCAGCCAACTTTTGCGAAAGCCACGGCAAATCCGCCTGAATTTCCGCAGCGCGGCGGTAAGCGGCGATCGACTCATCCCACCGTTCCAGCTTCTCAAAAGCCGTCCCCATGTTGTAATAAGTCCACGGAAAATCAGGATTCAACTCGGCCGCGCGCCGGTAAACATCGCTCGCTTCCTCCCACCTTTCCATAGATAGCAGCACGTCGCCCAACTTGCTCTGGGACCAGAAGAAATTCGGATTGATTTCGTTAGCACGCCGGTACGCAACAACCGCCTCATCCCACCGTTCCAAATTCACTAGCGCTTCTGCTAAATTGTTGTGCGCCCAAAAATGCTCGGGATTGAGTTCGATCGACCTTTGGTAAGCCAAAATTGCCTCATCCCACCTTCCCAGTTTAATCAGCGCGTCTGCTAAATAGTTGTGCGACCAACTGAAATCTGGATTTAACTGTGTTGCTTTGCTGTAAGCCTCTACAGCTTCTTCCCACCGTTCCAACTTCAGCAGCACGTCTGCTAAATTGTTGTGAGACCAGCTAAAATCTGGATTTAATTCAATCGCCTTGCGGTAGGCATTTACAGCTTCCTCCCACCGTTCCAACTTAACCAGCGACTCAGCTAAATTATTGTGCGACCAAGAAAGTTCGGGATTATTTTTAATAGCATTGCTGTAAGCTTCTACCGCCGCTTCCCACTGTTCTTGACTCTTAAGAATTTCGCCCAATTCGTGATAAGCGGAGCCCGCATTTGGGTTCAACTCTACCGCCCGCCGGTAACAGTCAATACCTTGATTTACCTTACCTTGCTCGATCAAAGTTTTGGCTAAATTCTCGTGTTCCTCAGCGGTGCCCGACTTGGGGTCGATCGCAAATGCTCGATACCAAGCCTGGGCCGCCTCTTCCAACTTGCCTAACTGAGTTAACAGTTTCGCAAAATTGCGAAAAGCACCGGCAAAATCCGGTTTCAGGGCGATCGCCTTTTCGTAAGCTGAAACCGCTTGCTGCCACTGTTCCTGCTGCGCGCAAATGCTGCCGTAATTAGCGTAAGCTTCGGCAAAATTTGGGTTAATTTCTATTGCTTTGACATAGCAACTTTTAGCTTCATCAATTTTGCCCCCAGCTTGCAGGGCATTGCCGAGCAATTTGTAAAGCGGCGCTTCCGGCTTAATTTGCAGCGCTTTCTTGCAAGCTGCGATCGCCTGTTCCAATTTTCCCTGAGCAAAATAGCCTTCTGCTAGTATTTTGTATGCTTCTGGATCTTCTATATTAATTGTAGAATTAACTGGCTGCTGCACTGGCTGCTGCACTGGCTGCTGCACTGGGGTAGCTGCGGGCTGCTGCTTAACTGCACCGTTTGGAGCTGTTGCACCCGCCAAACTTGGCTGCTTAACTGCACCGTTTGGAGCAGTTGCACCCGCCAAAGTTTCCTGTCCCTCGCTGCCGTTTCTGGCATGAGCTGCGTTGAGTTCAATAGCTTTGCGATAATATGCTGTCGCTTCCTCTAACTTGCCTTGTTTTTTTAGCGCTTCGCCCAAATTTTGGTAAGCTGTCGCCACATTAGGATTTAATTTTATGGCGCGATCGTAACAAGCGATCGCTTCTGGGAATTTTTCCTGCCGAAAAAAAGCGTCGCCCATATTCAAGTGTTCCCCAGGCGGTACTTTTTCCGGTTCCAAACTAAATGCTTGATACCAGCACTGCTGGGCTTCTTCCGGTTTGCTAATTTGTCCGAATACTTTTGCTAAATTCCGGTACACTCCCGCGAAATTCGGCTTAATCGCGATCGCCTTTTGATAAAATCCGATCGCCTCCTGCCATTTTTGCTGCTGCGCGCCCAGGCTGCCCAAATTCGCGTATACTTCCGCAAAATTCGGTTCTATTTCAATCGCTTTTGCGTACCAGTGCCGCGCCTCTTCCATCCTGCCTTGAGCTTGCAGCGCGTTGCCCAAAGTCTTGTAAGCTGGTGCAAAATTGGGGTGAATCTTTAAGGCTTGCTCGCAGGAGGCGATGGCTTCTTCTAATTTTCCTTGGGATAAGTATATTTCTCCCTGTTGGTTAAATTGAACCGCTGTTGATTCTGTACTCACTGTTGATGGCATATGGGCGGCGGCTCCAGAGGCAGGAATTAAATAGGGTAGTCAAAACGTTTCACAATTATACTCGCGTTTGACACTAACAGTACCGAACTTGTTCCCCCAATTTTTAATTTTTTTGACTGCCGGTGCTATCGAGAAACCCGGTTTCTCGGCTGATTTTTTTGATTTGACTGCTAAATATGTAAGAATCAGCCCGGTTTCTGGCCCATTTGCGCGCCTCTCCCGACTTTTGTCGCTTCTGGTCGATCGCCCCTTTTGTAAAAAAAAGTAAACACTGCCGGTGCTTGCTTGTGGGATGCTTGCTTGTGGACTGGGCAAGGGATCCCGCCTTAAAAAATCTTACAAACGGTGCAAAATGTGCGATCGAACCCAAACAAGAATAGCCTTTTTAGCAAAAAACGATCGCCCTTTTGGGAGAAAGCGATCGCCCTTTTTTTTCAACCATTAGTTAACAACTATTAGCAATTACTAATCAAGCTGCTGCCTCTGCGTCTTCTTCTGCGTCTTCTGGTTCAGAACCTGCTTGAATTCCCAGCACGGTAACAACCACCTGATCTGGTTCGCCGAGAGCTACCACTCCCTCAGGCAAAACTAATTCGTGAATGTGCACCGCATCCCCTACCTTTAAATTAGAAATATCTACTTCAATTGCTTCAGGAATGCTATCAGGTTTGCACTTAACTGCCAGTTGCGTCAGGACGGTATCCAAGATGCCGCCTTCTAACTTGACGCCAACAGGTTCGCCGACAAAACGCAGTGACAATTCAACTTCCAGGCTGTCTTGAGTCGCCACGGAGAAAAAGCTCAGGTGGTAAGGATAGCCCTTCCAAGGATGAACTTGAACTTCCCGCAGCAAGGTTTTTCCGCTCCAAGAGAGGTCAGGAATGCTGAGGTCAATTAGGGCATTGTTGACTACGTGCTTTTTGAGCAGGTGTTCAACTGTTTTGGCTTTGATGGTAAGGGAAATGGATTCCGATCCTTTGTGACCGTAGAGGACGGCTGGAATCAATCCGGAGCGGCGGAGGGCGTTAGCTTTGCTGCCTTCTGCCCGCTTTTGACATTCTACTGCGAGTTCCATTTTCTGACTTTCTGTTGATTGTTTTCACATTTTATCAAATTTATGCTACAGCGATCGAACTTAATTAAATTCGCTGAAGGTATTGATAATTTTCGTTTTCCACACACTTCAGCAATTGCAGCATTTTTCTCAGACGGTACGTTCCTGATTGATACTCTTCTTTTGAAGGGTAATCACCAAGCTTAGTAAGAACTGCATCGCTTTCACTGATGATTGCTTCGCTGAAAATTTTCTTGAACTGCTGGCGAATATCTTGATTTAATTCAACTAGAGGCAGAATTACATTTTCTTCATCTAGGTAAATTTGGGTTTCGACTGATTCGCCACCTATTTTTGAAAAGGCTGATTTTGCTAACCACTCGTAAGTAGCTGCTGTTATTCTTACACTATCGGACGGTTCACCATTGGCTGAATAAAAACTGATGTCAAACATTGGGATTACTCCTGCTACTAAACATCTAGAAACTCGTTCAAAGGAATATTTTCTGCATAAGCTATACCTGCTTTTATAAATTTTGCCTTGCCAGGTCCAGAAATTCTATCGGCACTTACAACTGCAATGACAGTAGCAGTATCAATAATTTCATTAACTGCTTTTCCTGAAAGGTATGTGGTTTTGATTTCTATATGCGGTAAGTTTGTTTTTCTTTCCTCTAAGGTTGACTGTGAATCTTTGATATTTTCTCTCGTGTATTGATTATGAAGATCCCGGATTATTTCTTTTACTTGCGAGGCATCATTTGGAGCTACAATCAAAATGTCTCCTTTCGGATCGTTGCCAGTAGTTCTCTGGGATGCAATGCCACCTTCAGCTAACTTTCCGATTACCCAGCCAACCAAATCTCGATGAAGGGTTAGTTGGTAGATCAGACGATCTTCATCGGTCATTGGAGCCTCGTCACACATGAGATCGACCCTTTTTCTCTATTATAACTAAACGTGTTATGATTGTGCTGCTACAGGCCTACCGTCAGCCGAGAGCAAAGCGCGTTTCGGGCCGTGAATCGGGTCTTCTACAATAATAGTTTGGTCGCGGCTCGCACCGAGAGAAACAATTGCGATCGGCACTGCCATCAAATCTGCCAAAAACTTCAGATAATCCAAAGCTTGCGGCGGTAAATCTTCCAAATTGCGGCAGTCTTCCGTAGACTGTTTCCAACCGGGAAGCGTTTCGTAAATAGGTTTGCACCGAGCAAATATCCGGGAACTTTTCGGGAAATCCACACAGCGTTCGCCGTCAATTTCGTAAGCAACGCAAACTTTTATTTCTTCTAATTCATCCAAAACATCTAGTTTGGTAATTGCCAGACAGTCAAGGCCGTTGATGCGGACTGCGTAGCGGCCGATTACCGCGTCGAACCAACCGCAGCGGCGTTTCCTGCCCGTTGTCGTGCCGAATTCTGCACCTCTATCGCCCAAAATTGCGCCAACTCCATCTACCATTTCGGTAGGGAAGGGGCCTTCTCCGACGCGAGTTGTATAAGCTTTTGCTACGCCAATTACGCGATCGATCGCTGTTGGCCCGACTCCGGTTCCCACACAAGCCCCACCAGCGATGGGATTGCTCGAAGTAACGTAAGGATAAGTACCGTGGTCTAAGTCTAATAAAGTGCCTTGGGCGCCTTCAAACAGAATATTTTTCCGCTTGTGAATTCCCTCATAAATCTTCAGCGAACTATCTACTACGTGCGGCCGCAAACGTTCCGCATACACCCGATATTCATCAATTACATCTTGCGGATTCAGAGGCGGCAAATTGTAGAGTTTTTCCAGAATGAGATTTTTACAATTAATCGTCCATTCCAGTTGTTCTTGCAACCCTTCCAAGTCCATTAAATCGAGCATCCGAATGCCGGTACGTTCCGACTTGTCTGCGTAAGTAGGGCCGATGCCGCGTCCCGTCGTCCCGATTTTATAATTTCCCCGCTGCTCTTCCGATGCTACATCAATTAATCGGTGATAGGGCATCGTCACGTGAGCAGTCTGCGAAATCATCAGCGAGGCCGTCGAAATATTCAGTGCCTCTAACTGATCTAATTCTTCTATTAAAACTTTAGGGTCGATGACCGTGCCGCAGCCGATGATACACTCTTTATCAGGGTAGAGAATCCCGGACGGAATTAAGTGCAGCTTGAAAGTCTGACCGTTGACTACCACGGTGTGACCCGCGTTGACGCCCCCTTGGTAGCGGACAACTATATCTGCGGATTTGCTGAGCAAATCGGTAATTTTGCCTTTTCCTTCATCGCCCCACTGGGCGCCGATTACAACTACGTTAGCCAAGGGTTTCTCGCGTTCTGTTCAGGTTGACACAATCTCCGATTATGTACGAATGCGTCCCGGATGTCAATCTATTTTAGATTTTAGATTTTGGATTTGAGATTTTAGATAGGGGCATGGGGCATGGGGCATGGGGCATGGGGCATGGGGCATGGGGCATGGGGCATGGGGCATGGAAACTCACACACAACCAATGACTAAGTAGAAAGGCGCAAATAAACAGCACTATATAACGAAATATAAATTTTCCTTAAACCCTCTTCCCTTCAGTCTTCTGCCTCCTGTCTCCTGCCCGATACCAATAATAAATATTTACGCCAACTTACTTAAGAACTAAGGCCTACTGACTAAGGACTACTGACTACTGACTACTGACTAATTAATTTTTGTTAACATTGAGAAAATAGAGGCTTTGTTGCCATGACTTTACACGCTGAGTTGCACCGCCATCTGGGTGGTTCTGTCGTTCCTAGGGTGCTGTGGCGGTATTTCGATCGCCACAATGCTGAGATGGTTAATCGATTTCCGAAATACTCGGAGTTTGAGGAGTTTTACACTCGTCCGCGCAATACTCTCAATGAGTATTTGGAACTGCACACGCTGGTAGAAAGCGTTCAAACTGTTGAGACTTTGCCTTATTTCATCTATCGGTTGATGCGGGGCGCTTACGTGTTTGAAAATCTGGCTTATTTGGAGTTGCGCTATACGCCTTATTTGCGGACTCCAGAACATTTGAATCAGTCAGAACGCATAGATTTGATGTCAGAAATTGTACAAGTTGTGGGCAAGGCAAGTCAAATTAGCGATTGTCCAATTGTTACTAGCCAAATTTTGTGTATGCACTCGCGTTTACCCTATGAGGTGAATCGGGCGATCGTAGATTTGGCGGCCGGGATGGGGGAATATGTTTGTGCGATCGATATAGCTGGCGGCGATGCTTGTATTGGCGAGCGTTTGGAGGAGTTTGTCCGATTGTACCAGTACGCGAGGTCGATCGGCATCAAAACTACCGGCCACCTGTACGAAACTACCTCAGGCTGTTATCCCGAACTTCTGCCTTATCTGATGCGTATCGGCCACGGGATTCAAATTCCATTAAAATATCCCGAATTGCTGCCAGAAGTCGCGCGCAGGGGTCAATGCTTGGAAGTTTGCCCGACTACCTATCTCAAAACGGGAACCTTGCAGGATATGCGCGAATTGAAGGTTGTGTTCGATCGATGTTTTGAAGCTGGTGTCGATATTGCCATTTGTACTGACAACGCGGGATTGCACAACGTGCGGCTGCCTTTTGAGTACGAGAACTTGTTAACTTTGGATATCATTGATTTTCGGCAGTTGCAAGCGTGTCAAGAGGCCGCTTTTCGCCATGCTTTCGCGTGGCCCTACGACGACAGGCCTGTGAAAATGCTGACAGGTTTGTTGCAGCATGAGTCTGTGGAGGCGAGCGTTAATTAAAGAATATCTATTTAATGAACCGCGAAGGCGCGAAGGACGCGAAGGAAGAGAAAGAGGAAGATAGGTAGATAAGACTATACTTGTTGGAAATGAGAAAAAGCTCTTTCTTCTCTTCCTTCGCGCTCTTTGCGTCTTCGCGGTTCGTTTAAAAGAGATATTTGTAAAATTATAATAAGTGTCGTGCGATCTGCAATCGGTAGCAAGTTATAGTTGGGAGGCAGAATCATCAATATAAAATGATAAAAAAACATGACAAATATGGACGCTTACTGGATGCCCTTCACCGCCAACCGACAGTTTAAAGCGAATCCGCGAATGTTGGTTGCGGCAAAAGATATGCACTTTACAACCGATGATAACCGCTCAATTTTAGATGGTACTGCGGGGCTTTGGTGCGTGAATGCAGGACACGCCCGCGAGACAATTGCCGAAGCAGTTAAACAGCAGGTTTTGCGTTTGGATTACTCTCCGGCTTTTCAGATGGGACATCCGGGTGCTTTTGAATTGGCCGAACGTTTGGTGAAGATGATTCCGGGCAATTTCGATCGCGTTTTCTTTACTAATTCGGGTTCGGAATCTGTAGAAACTGCTTTAAAAATTGCCATTGCTTATCACCGGGTGAAAGGTGAAGGAACTCGCCAAAGATTGATCGGCAGGGAACGCGGCTATCACGGCGTTGGTTTTGGGGGAATTTCTGTCGGCGGTATCGGTACAAACCGCAAATTTTTTGGCAGTTTGCTCGCGGGAGTCGATCATTTGCCTCACACTCACAGTCTCGAACACAATGCTTTCAGCCGCAAACAACCGGAATGGGGAGCGCATTTGGCGGATGAATTGGAGCGGATTGTCGCTTTGCACGATGCGTCTAATATTGCAGCGGTAATTGTGGAACCCGTGGCTGGTTCAACGGGGGTTTTGATTCCGCCGAAAGGTTATTTAGAGCGGCTGCGGGCGATTTGCGACAAATACGGAATTCTGCTGATTTTTGATGAGGTAATTACCGGATTCGGGCGCGTCGGCTCTAGTTTTGCAACGGAATATTTTGGGGTGGTTCCCGATATTGTGACGGCGGCGAAAGGGATAACTAACGGTACGGTGCCGATGGGGGCGGTGTTTGTGAAAGAGGGGATTTACGATGCTTTTATGAATGCTCCTGAAAATGCGATCGAGCTTTTTCACGGTTATACTTATTCTGGTCATCCTCTGGCTTGTGCGGCTGCTTTGGCGACGCTGGATATTTATGAGGAAGAAAGGCTGTTTGAACGGGCTGATAAGTTGGCAGATTATTGGGAGAATGCGGTTCATTCGTTGAAGGGTGTCCGGCACGTAATTGATGTTCGGAATCTGGGACTGGTGGCGGGTATTGAGTTGGAATCTATCGCTGGAAACCCTGGGAAACGGGCTTTTGATTGTTTTATTCAGTGCTATGAAAAAGGGTTGCTAATTCGGACGACGGGTGATATTATTGCTTTGTCGCCGCCGCTGATTATTGAGAAGGAACATATCGATCGCATTGTGGAAATTTTGACAGGGGTTTTGCAGGAGATGGAGTAGGCTTAAAATGAGATGTTGCACCATTCTTGCTTAACAGGCAAGATGCCTGTTCCACATTAACAGGCAAGATGCCTGTTCCACATTAACAGGCAAGATGCCTGTTCCACAAACAGTAAATTTCTTGTGGGGTGGGCATCCTGCCCGCCCATAAAATATCTATGGATAATGGTGTAAGATATCAGAGTAAATGAACCGCGAAGGCGCGAAGGACGCGAAGGAGGAGAAAGAAGAAGGTGCAGTTCTTCCTTCGCGCTCTTTGCGTCTTCGCGGTTCGTTCAAAAAATAGAAAAACGCTATAATAATTGACAACTAACGACGAATGACGAATAACTATGGTACAATTAATTACAAAAATCTCGGCTAACGAGTTAGCAAATTTGGCTGTAGATTTGATTCGGAAAACAGGCTGCGAGTACGGTGATGTGCGTTTTTGCAGTTACCGAAGGCAGAATCTTTACGCGCGCGATCGATCTTTAAGTCAACTGTCAGATAATGTAAGTTCGGGTTTTGGCGTGCGGGTGCTTCTCGACGGCGCTTGGGGGTTTGCCGCCAGTCACAGCAAAACACCTGCAGAGATTGCAAGAATAGTCGCTTTGGCTGTAGAAATCGCTAAAGGCAGCCGCTTAACTCAAAAGGAACCGGTGCGGTTAGTGCCTGTCAAAAAATATGTCGATACCTACATTACTCCGATCGCCATTGACCCTTTTTCTGTACCCGTTGCTGACAAAGCCGAACTGCTGCTAACTATCAACGAGAAGCTACTAGCACACGGCGCACAAGGCGTCAAAAAAGCTTCTTCTTTTTTGCAGTCAAGCCGCGAAGACAAGGTTTTTGCTTCTACAGAAGGCTCGCTAATCGAACAAACAATCTACCGCAGCTATCCGGGTTTTGGCTGTACGGCAATTGCGGGCGGCGATGCCCAAAGTCGCAGTTACGAACGCCCGCCGATGAATATCGGTTACGAACATATTAATCCCGATGATTTGTTGAGTCAAGTCGAAAGAGTGGCCGCCGAAGCTATTGAGAAAGTCAGCGCTCCCACAGTCCAGGCTGGTATTTGCAAATCCCTGATTCTTATGCCGACAAATTTGTATTTGACTATCCACGAATCAGTAGGACATCCAACAGAATTAGACCGGGTTTACGGCTACGAATCTAATTTGGCTGGCACGAGCTTTGCTACTACTGATAAGTTAAATAAACTGCAATACGCTGCACCTTGGGTGAATTTTAAGTGCGATCGCACTCAACCAGGCGGTCGCGGTACAATGGGTTACGATGATGAGGGCGTAAAATCACAAGATTGGTACGTTGTCAAGGATGGGATTTTAGTTGATTATCTCACTGACAGAGAGACGGCTTATCGCCTCGGACGTGCCAGCAGCAACGGTTCTGCTTACGCTGACAGTTGGTCGAGCGTGCCGATGGTGAGAATTCCCAATTTGGGATTGGAGCCGGGCCCGGATGGTGGCAGCCATACTGCTACTTTGGCACAAATGATTGCTGATACCGAAGACGGGATTTTAATCGACGGTATAGGTAGTTATTCGATCGACCAGCAGCGGCGCAATTTTCAATTCGGCGGCGATGCTTTTTGGAAGGTGGAAAAAGGTAAAATTGTCGGTATGTTGAAGGATGTAACTTATCAGGCGATGACTACTGATTTCTGGAATCAAATAGATGCGATCGGGCCGGCTTCGGAGCAGGTTCAGTGCGGTACTAATATGTGCGGAAAGGGCGAACCGATGCAGGTTGCTCAGATGAGTCACGCTTGTGTGCCGGTGCGAGTGAGGGATATTCAAATTGGGTAATAGGGCATGGGGCATGGGGCATCGGTTCTTAGTTATTAGTTAATTGCTAACAATGCCCAATTCGCAATGCCCAATTCCCAATGCCTAATTACCAATCATGATTGTAACAACATAGCCCGCAAGTTTAAGTGAAGACCAAGCCTTATCTGTAATAGAAAAAGCAGTCAAACTATCCAAAGCAGAGGAAGTATTTGTCAGTCTCTCTACTAGCGAAGAATCTTTTTCGAGATTCTCGGAAAATCAAATCAGTCAAAATATCAGCAAAACTGTATCTAGCCTGAGCATTACTAGCTATTTCGGCAAGAAAAGCGCCTCTGCTGCTGTTACAGAATTTGATGAAGATGCGATCGCCT
>NZ_JAUBTO010000027.1:0-34852 GCF_036702495.1 Microcoleus sp. C2D2
TTCCTTCTTCCTTCTTCCTTCTTCCTTCTTCCTTCTTCCTTCTTCCTTCTTCCTTCTTCCTTCTTCCTTCTTCCTTCAGATTAATTCCCCATTTCCATCAGATAGCTATGTGTTGGTGAACGGCTAAAACTAAATTTTCAGTCCAGAAATTAGCCAATTCGGCACTAGCAGCTTCTACCATAACTCGCATTAGCGGTTCAGTGCCAGAAGCGCGAACCAAAACCCGTCCCTGTTCTCCCATTGCAGTTGTAGCACGTTCGATCGCCTTTTGCATTGGCTCGCACTCGTGCCATTTCAGGCGTTTTTCGCGATCGTCCACCCGAATATTTCGCAGCAACTGCGGATAAGTTTGGAAACTACCACTTACCAAGTGTGCCAAAGATTGCCCGGACTGGCGTACCAGCGAAGCCAAATGCAAAGCTGTCAGCAAACCGTCGCCACTGACACCGTAATGCGGACAAAGAATGTGTCCCGATTGTTCGCCGCCCAACATCGCACCGGTACGCTGCATTTCAGCGTGAACGTACTGATCTCCCACGTTCGTTCTAGTTAGTTTGCCCCCCAATTCTTCCCAAGCTCGCTCGAAGCCGAGGTTAGCCATTACAGTAGAAATAATTAAATTGGACGGTAACTGTTCGGAGTCGCGCAACTGCCGGCCCCACAGATAAAGAATGTAATCGCCGTCAATCGCTCGACCTTGGTTGTCAACACCCAAAACTCGATCGGCATCGCCGTCAAAAGCAAATCCCAAATCGGCATTGTGTTCCAAAACCGCCGCTTGCAAAATGTCGAGATGAGTAGAACCGCAGTTAACATTAATGCGAGATCCATCAGGAGAGTCGTGCAAACAGATCACATCCGCCCCCATTTGCGCGAACACCGCCGGCGCCAAACCCGCGGCCGCCCCCCAAGCCAAATCCAAAACTATCCGCATTCCCTCCAAATTCATCTCTTGCAGCGAATCACAGAGCGAAGTGGCATAATCTTTAACCAACTCAGACCGATGGTAGTGGTGTCCCCAACCCAAGCTAGCAATTGGAACCTTTGCCCCCCGGATTCCCGCTTCGATTTGTTCCTGCAACTGCTGCGACAGCTTCGAGCCGTTCGATCCGAAAAACTTAATGCCGTTGTCTTCTGGGGGATTGTGGCTGGCCGAAATCATCACTCCGCCGACAGAATCCGAAACGCTTGCCAGATAAGCAACGCAGGGAGTGGGACACAAGCCCAAATTCCACACTTCCAAACCGGCGGCTGTCAAACCCGCTGACAGTGCCATTGCCAGCATATCGCTGGAATTCCTGCTGTCTTGCCCCAAAATCACAGGCCCCTGGTTAGGGGTATTTTGGCGTAGAACTTGTCCAGCCCAGAAGCCAACTTGCAGGGCTAGGGGTGCATTCAGCAATTCTCCAACTTTCCCGCGAATGCCGTCTGTGCCGAAGAGTTTTGTATTTGGCAGGGAGAGGCTATTTCCCTGCAGAATCGTCTCGCGTTTGGCTGGCTGTACCGAGTTAGCAGCTTGAAACTCGCTGCCACGATGGCGCGAAGGTGTCTGAACCATATTCACTCCTTTAGGAATATTCACACTCACACTTTGGGTTCATGTTACAACTGAAAGTCTTTATTATCAGCGTAAACTCCATTTATTTCGTCGATTGCTGAGGCAACTTGCTCTGACAACCTACGCACAAAGCTTAACTTCATCGGAAAAATTTGTATTGTACCCAAGGGAAAAACTTTTAGTCGCGGGCGCGCTAACGCCAGGAAACCCGGTTTCTTTCTTCGGAAAGAAGTGAGGCGGAGGCTGTTTGAGTCTGTCAATCGATTTTAGATTTTAGATTTTAGATTAAAGAATTGAAGCCTTGACCCCACGGATAAATTCGGGGGCAAGTTTCATCGGATACACGTTTTTTATTTCTGGGTCCTGAGTCTGCTTTCGGAATGAATCCGGGGGCTTGTCTCCTGGGTACTTTCGGTCAGCCACTGCGTGTGTAGAAGGTTAATGCTGTATTGCCGTATATTTTATGGCGGCAAATTTCTAGGCCGGAAATCGGTTCTATCGATCGCTCCGGGCTGTGTTCGACGGCCATTTCGCCGTTTGGTGCTAGCATTTCTTGGCTGGCGATCGTGTTTAACACAGGTTCGTACAAGTCGCTGGCGTAGGGCGGATCGAAGTAAACGCGATCGAACTGCTGCCCCGCTAGTGTCGCCAATTTCGCCGTCGCGTTTCCCCGCAGTATTTGGAATGTTTGGGACGAGTCTGCTATTTGCTCCCAGTTTTCGCGGATAATCGCACAAGCTTTCGCCGACTGTTCGATGCCAGTGACACTCGCGGCTTGACGACACAAAGCTTCTGCACCCATCGAACCGCTGCCGGTACAAATGTCAAGCCATCTGCAATCTGCGATCGTCCCTTGCCAAATATTAAATAAAGCTTCTCTGACTCGCGAAGGTGTAGGGCGAGTTGCGAGTCCCGGCAGAGTTTTGATTTGGCGACTGCCACTGATTCTCAGGCTCATACAATTTTAGATTTTAGATTTTAGATTTTAGATTGGGGATGACTGACTAAATATGAATTTGGTGCAGACTTACATCGTTTCCGGTTGCATCGGAATGATAAAGTCAAGGTCAATAATCCCACATTCCCCGACTCCCGACTCCCGACTCCCAACGGACCATCATTCCGGTGTAACCGGAATTGATATTACAGTTGCATTTTTTATTAAAACTGGTATCATTTAAAACTATAAACACCCGGTTTATACCACAAACCGGGTTTTGCACAAATCCCCTAAGCGGCTACTTTTGCCCTCACCTGACTGACAAAATTTGACAGCATTTGCAATCCCGTACTCGAAGACTTTTCCGGGTGAAATTGCACGGCCATCAGATTGTCTTTAGCTATAGCCGCCGTCACGTTTTGACTACCGTGAGTCACAATTGCCGATCGCACTTCCCAATCAACTGGATCGACATAATAAGAATGCACGAAATAAACCCAAGGATCGGACGGTAAATTTTCCCACAGCGGCAAATCCCGCTGAGTAAATTGCAATTGATTCCATCCCATGTGCGGAATTGTCAAACCCGGTTCCGAGCGAAATCGGCGCACTTTTCCCGCAATAACGCCCAATCCCGGTTCTACACCTTCTTCGGAACTTTCCAACAGAATTTGCATACCCAAACAAATGCCTAAAAAAGGTTTTCGCGAGGCGATCGCACTTTTTATCGGTTCTATCAAATTGCGCGATCGTAAATTCTGCATTGCCGGGTCAAACGAACCTACCCCCGGCAAAACCACTGCATCAGCCTGCTCGATTATAGCAGGAGAATCTGTAATTTTTGGCACTCCACCCACATTTTCCAAGCCTTTACAGACCGAGTGCAGATTTCCCATGCCATAGTCCACTACTGCAATGACAGACATTGACTTACTTGCCTTATATTATCAATATCAGTATTATTGCACAAATATGACTGCGAAAATCCTGCTAACCTCATTTGATACTTGGCTTCCCCATCAGAAATCCAACTCTTCTGACGACTTATTAGCCAAAATTTCCCAAATCAAATCTTTGCCTGATTCCCTGACTTTTTTGAGGAAACTGCCAGTAGATTTTCAGCTAGCACCTAATTTAGCGATCGCCCAAATCAACCAGATCCAACCAAACACTATTATCTGCTGCGGCATGGCCGAAAGTCGGCAAAAATTAACCGTAGAATCTTGCGCTTGCTGCGATAGCGACATTCTGAAAACAGCAGTTAATCTCGAACCGTTAGTCGCTGATTTAGCTGCAACAGAAATCAGTCACGAAGCCGGAAAATTTGTTTGCGAAGCCCTATATTATGCGGTTTTAAAACATATTTGCGATTCTCAAATAGCCGCTAAATGTATTTTCGTCCACGTACCAATTTTAACTCCAGACAACGCTGACCGAATGGTCGCTGATTTTTTATTAGTTATGCGCCGCCTAACTCTCGCAATTAATAAATAGGTCGTTTTAATCTGAGATATTGCACCATTTTTATGAACAGGCAAGATGCCTGTGAAGCGAAGAGTGAATTTTCTTGTGGGGTGGGCAGGAGAGCCCGCCCATAAAAACCTTATCGAGAATGGTGCAAGATGTAAGTTTAATCTGAAATATTGCACCATTCTCAAGAACAGGCAAGATGCCTGTTTCACGAAAAGTGAATTTTCTTGTGGGGCGGGCAGGAGAGCCCGCCCATAAAAAACTTATTGACAATGGTGCAACATTTCAGTCTAATTTAACCTAAAAATTTGTTTAGTGTTCAGAAACCCGGGCTGTTAAAGAAACCGGGTTTCTCGCTGTTAGTTTTTTTTACAGACAACTGCCAACTGCTAAGTCATTAGCCGCCGTAATTCCAACCGGTGTTTTCTAGCAGCAACGGATTGCCTTCTCGGTGGACGCCTGCAGCCACAACTTCTCCCACATAAACCGTGTGATCCCCGTGTTCCACAGCACCGACAACTTTGCACTCGACGTAACCCAGAGAGTCCGAGATAATCGGACAACCAGTTTCCGCGCCGGGATAAAATTCTACATCCTCAAATTTATTGCCAACGCGGCGCTGCTGCTTGAAGAATTTCTGGGCTAAGTCTTTCTGTTCTGCTTCTAGGAAACTCAGAGCAAAGACACCGCTAGCTTTGATCATGGCGTGGGATTTGGAGTCTTGCTTGACGCAGTTGACAACTAAGGGAGGGGTGAAGGAAGATTGCATCACCCAGCTAGCGGTGAAACCGTTGACTTCCTCCCCGTCTTTGACACCGCAGATGTACAATCCGTGAGGGATTTTCCGCAAGATGGTCTTTTTAGCTTGTTCGTCTAGCACGGGCTTACCTGTTCGATCGATAATTCTACATCGATCAGTTTACCTTTTGGAGGGCCCACAAACCCAACTGTCTTAAGGGCGATCGCACCGGCCCGAATGCTGAGACTGCCAATACTGCTGTTTTTGAACCCAAATATTCCGCTCCCAGCAATATATCTTTTTATTAACTTCAGTTAAATTTTCTGCATTTGACCATAACTAAGTATATAGTTTATCAAAAATTTAGCTGTTAATATTTTAGCCTTTATCTAGTAGATATAACTGTTAACCCTAAACAAATTAGGCATCAGTCGTATACAAGTGCTGAATTGTCACTTATACTTGCACAAACTAGGAGAGAATCTGATGAAAGAATCGTTGAAACGTAACTTTTGTTATGGTCTGGTAGCACTCAGTACGCTATCTCTAATTCTTTTCGGAATACTTGGCATTGGCAGAGGAGAGCGTGAACCGAATATTGACGGTGCTGTCCTTTATGCTGCTGGACGCGCTTGGCTGAGGGGTTTAAATCCCTACAACCACGATTTCCTCGTTCAAAGTGTAGCAGGAATAAAGGAAATTGACAGTCTGAAAACTGCCGGTTTCTTTTATCCTCCCCAATCAGCACCACTGTGTATGTTTGTCGGTCTTTTCGATTACTCGGTTGCCAAGTTCATCTGGCTAGGACTCAACTTGCTGTCAATCGCAGCTATTATTTTCATGACTGTTCGTACCGTCAATCAACATCAAAATAATAGTGAAAATCAACTGGGCGGTTGGATCGTGGCTGCGATGATTATCGGCAACCCATTCACTACCCGCGTTGTGTGGCTGGGCCAAACTTCTTTGATGGCTTTTTCTGCCACAATGGCTGCTTGGTTCTTCAGCCAACGGCAAAAATTTGTATGGGCAGGAATCTGTTTAGGTATAGCCAGTTTTAAGCCACAACTATGCTTATTGCTCGGTATTTGGTTTTTGCTAGAACGGAACTGGAAAATATTAGCTGTAGCCTTCGCAACGGCTACAATTATGAGCGCTTACCCATTGGTGCTGTACGGCGGGCCCGTTGCGATGCTGGCAGCGTGGCATCAAGGAATTCAAGACAAATATAGCTCTTTGCCTTTCAATCAACCGGGGACTAGAGATATAGTGGGCATGGAAAGTCTTTTCGCTTCTTTCGGCTTGAAGATACCGGCTATCAAGATTATGGCAGTAATTTTACCTGTTCTGCTGTGGGCGTTCCGCAATAGAATTAATCGAGAAGATGTCTTGGCTGTGCTGATGGGTATATCCTTCACGTTTCTCGGATATAATCACTCTTACGATTATGTAGGTTTGTTCCCGCTTCTGACATCGCTGTGGCTGTATAGCAGCAATAACCGCAATACTTTGCTCAGCAGTATTGCTTTAGTTTTTCTGCTCTTTATCCCGAGCCGGGTATTTATAGCAGCGAATCTGGATTTTTTGCTTCACTGGAGAACAATTGTCGTTTTGATGCTGGTAGTTGGTGTTGTGGCATTCAGCATGAAAGCTAAATCCCGTCAAAGATTCCAGCAAGAAATCGCTTGATTTTCGCAGACTTGCCAGGGGCAGAAATTATCATAAGACGCGCTTGCGTCATAAACCGGGTTTATACGAAAAAATCCTGGTTGGGCGACTACACATCTACAAAGAAACCGGGTTTATGAACCTCTGCCTCCAAGACTTAGGCAAAAAGTAATTTGACGCACTACTTATAGTGCTAAGGTGCGCATTGCGCACCCTGCACAATTAGGTTCTGCATAAGTTCTGAACTCAAAACTCATCGAGAGACCAAGGGTTGCGAAGAACGAAGAAATCTCAAAACTATTGTGCAACTCCGTGCTTCTTAAACCAATCTTGCAACTGTTTCCAAGCATCCTCAGCTTCTTTTTCCCGGTAAGTGGCGCGATAGTCGGCGTTAAAACCGTGCGGCGTATCTGGATAAAGCACAATTTCGGAACCGCTGCTGCCAGTTTTGAGAACTTCCCGCATTTTCTCGACTGTATCGTTGGGAATTAACTCGTCTTTGCCGCCGTAAAGCCCCAATACAGGCACTTTCAAATTTGCTGCAATGTCGATCGGGTGTTTGGGAGTTAAAGCCGTAGAATCGCCAACCAAACGCCCGTACCAAGCCACTCCTGCTTTGACTTTCGGGTTGTGGGAAGAGTACAGCCAAACCATTCTGCCACCCCAGCAAAATCCTGTAATTCCCAACTTATTAATATTGCCTTTTGCTGACTTTTGTGCCCAATCTACGGTAGCATCTAAATCCGACATAGCTTGAGCGTCAGGAACTTTCGAGACAACTTTACTAACAATTTCTTGAATGTCCGTGATTTTAGAAACATCACCTTGACGGGCAAACATTTCTGGGGCGATCGCTAAATAACCTAATTTGGCCAAACGGCGGCAAATATCTTGAATGTGTGCGTGAACTCCGAAGATTTCTTGAATTACTAAAATTACTGGAAAATTGCTGCCGCTGGCTGGCATTGCTCTGTAGGCTGGAATTGAGCCGTCTGTTACGGGAATTTTTACCTCACCTGCTATTAAACCAGCAGCATCCGTATTGATAACGGCAGCCGCAATAGGATGAACTGCTAAGGCAAATCCGGCGCTTAATGCGGTGACAGTAATAAATTGTCGGCGAGTTAAATCTTTCATGGGGAAGAAGGAAAAAGTAAGAAGGAAGGAAAAAGAAGGCGGGTTTTGTACGGAGATTCTGGGCAGTTTATCTGATATTGCTTGCTAAACCCGCCCCTACAAGATTAATTTTATCAGATTTCGATTTAATTCTGAATTCAGAATAATTAGCTAAGTAGATAATGAAAAAAATATAGTATTTTGTAGGGGTCTCTTTAGCTAAGAATCACTCCTATACAACTGAGAAAATTAGTGCAAAAGCCGCCCTCCCCATGTAATCTTGATTTGTAACGACTACTTATTGGCCATTTTTGATTTTTTTCGGAACAGCCGATCGTGCTCTGGATGGTACAAGCGCGATCGCCCTTCTGCTTCTTTTCCCAAGGCCGGACTAATCACATACATTGTCGTTCTGAGCAAATTATTTTCGCGGGTAGCAACTGCCATTTTGTCAAGGGGAACTAGCACAATTTTTTCATCGGGCCAGCCCAACCGATAACAAATCGCTACAGGCAAATCAGATGGGTAGTGTTCCATCAATTTAGCTTGAGCTTGTTCGACATGGCGGGCGCTCAAATACAGGCACAAACTCGCTTGATGAGCCGCTAAACTCGCCAATTCTTCGCGTTTTGGTACTTCGGTTCGACCGCTAATTCGCGTCAAAATAATTGTCTGCACAACTCCGGGAACTGTCAACTCAATTTTAAGTTTAGCAGCAGCAAGTTGGAAAGCGCTAATTCCCGGGATTACCTCAAAACCAATTCCAGCGTCAGCCAAAGCTTGCATTTGTTCGCCCACAGCCCCGTAGAGACAGGGATCGCCCGAATGGAGGCGGACGACGCTTTTTCCGTCCTGCACTCGTTCCACCATCAAAGGTACAATCTCTTCGAGGGTCTTATCAGCAGTTTGGATCACTTCAGCATCCGCGCGTACCCCCTGCAAAATTTGCTCTGGGACTAGCGAATCAGCAAATAATATGACATCGGCAGAAGCCAATAATTTTTGGGCCTTAACAGTTAACAAATCCGGGTCTCCCGGACCTGCACCTACAATGTATACTCCTGGAATTAGGGATTCAATCTCTGTCAAACTCATTGCTACTAAAAAATTTTCTAAATTTACTGGCGCTTCCGGATGCACCTGTTTTGGTTGGAAGTAAGGGATGGTAGATGCACCCTGGTTTTAACCCTAGAGACTAACCTCTCTGGGGTTTTTTATTGATCCTCTGGGGATTTGTGAGCGCTCTTTGCCCGATCGCCGTTGGGGGAAATAACATCTGGTAAAGGTCGATCGGCCAAATAAAGCCAAGCCAACCCGCCCAACCCTAAAACAATCCCAGTCAAGCTTACCATTTGCGCCGTCCGCAGCGGCCCGAACATCAAACTATCAGTTCGCAACCCTTCAATCCAGACTCTACCCGAACTGTAAGCTGCGATATAAACCAAAAACAAAGCACCAGTTTTCAAGCGAATTTTGCCCTGCAAATCGCGGAAAAACAAAGTCAGAAGCAACCCAAATACTGCCAAATTCCACAGGGATTCGTAGAGAAATGTGGGGTGGAAGTATTCAAAATTAGCGTAGGCGGGCGGGCGGCTGTTTGGGGGAATATAGAGTTTCCATGGCAAATCCGTAGGACTGCCAAAAGCTTCGGAGTTAAAGAAATTTCCCCAGCGTCCGATCGCCTGACCGAGAATTGCCGAAGGCGCGATTAAATCTGCCAATTGCCAAAAAGAAACTCGCTGAATTTTAGCAAAAATTAAAGCTGCGATCGTCCCGCCCAAAATTGCCCCGTGAATGGCAATTCCGCCTTTCCAAATCGCAATAATATCCTCTGGCCTCTGGGCGTATTGCTGCCACTCGAAAGCCACGTAATAAATTCGAGCGCAGGGAATAGCGCCCAGGACCAGCCAAATTGCCAAATCGCCCAGCAAGTCCGGGTTGACGCGGCGTTTTTGGGCCAAGTATTGGGACAGACTGACCCCAATCAAGACGGCAGAAGCTATCAACAGCCCGTACCAGCGGATGGCTAGGGGGCCGAGTTGAAAGATAATCGGGCCTGGGGATGTAAATTGAAACGCTAAGGGCAGCGCCAGAATATTTAGCACCATAAAAGTTGCATTAATTGTCATGGAAAGCAGTTAAATTTGCATACCCTTGAACAAACTACAGAGTTTATTTTAGGTGGCTGCGGTCATTTATACGCAATTTTTGGGGAATTTTGCCAAAAATTAACCTTATTGTCAGGATTTCTGTTATTGCAACCTTGTTGACGTGGCACGACGGACTGAAGGGCTAAACTCAGAATCACAGAATTACCTTGAAATGCGTCCAGGAATATAAGAGTCAGTGGGCCTGGACATGCAAAAACTATTGGTGTTAATATGCATTTATAAAAAAATAATAATTTCTAAGGAAATAATTATCATGACACCATCCAAATTTTACATTCCTTCCTTGGACGGAATGAGGACGATTGCTTTTCTCATTGTCTTTTTATCTCATGCAGGGGCTACTCATATTGTCCCTGGAGGCTTTGGTGTAACAGTGTTTTTCTTTTTAAGTGGATATTTGATCACAACTTTGCTGAGACGTGAATATGAAAAAAACCAAGTCATTAATTTCAAACATTTTTATTTACGACGCATTCTGCGAATTTGGCCTGGCTTTTATCTGGTCTTATTCCTAGGATCTATCTTGACATTGATAGGTGTACTTGCAGGGGAAATCCAACTACCAGCTTTTTTAAGCCAGGTTCTACATTATTATAACTATTATGAAGCTTTTGTTACTACCTCTGGAGTAGCTCCTGGTACTGGTGTATATTGGTCTCTGGCGGTGGAGGAACACTTCTACTGTCTTTTCCCTTTTCTCTACATAAGTTTACTCAAAATGCGTGTGAGCCCCCAAAGACAAATGTTAATTCTTTGGGGAATTTGCTTAGCTCTTCTAATTTGGAGATGTGTTCTAGTGTTTGGCATGGGAGCAAATGAAAGTCGCATCTTTCATTTATCAGATACGAGAATAGATAGTATATTGTTTGGCTGTGCATTAGCGGTCAATGGCAACCCAGTATTAGATCCTCCCTATGGCTCTGATAGACTGTGGAAGTATTTCTTACTACCAGCAGGAATTACTGTACTTCTTTTATCGTTTATATATCGTTCTCCTGAATTTGCAAATACATTGCGTTACACTATTCAAGGTCTTGCACTACATGGTATTTTTATTGCTGCTATCCGTTTTCCAGATTGGGGAGTATTTCAAATTCTTAATTGGAGTTGGATGCGGTTTATTGGTCTGCTTTCATACTCGCTTTATTTAGTACACGATACTGTAATTCACGCTGTTAATCTTTATTTACCTCAAATTTATGGGGCTTTGCAAGGAGCGCTGAGTCTGCTGATTTGCTTTATATTAGCCTATGCAATTTATACGTATATAGAGCTGCCATGCGGAAAGCTACGCAAGCAGTTGTCATCCTCATCAAGTTAAGTGCCAGAAAATATTTACCAAGTCTATTTTCGCCAATTTCGTCACCGATCGGCGGCAGCTTTGGTCGAGAAGTTTTAATATAGAGGATGGCTTTAAATTTTCTGATGACCTATGTCTCCTACTTCCGTTTCTCAGGTGTACTCTTCTGGTAATTCCAAGGGTGCGAATCAGTCTCGCAAGACTGCTGCTTTGGCTGTTGAGTCGGGTAACATTCCGCCCTTGCTGGGGGCGAGTTTAGCTGAGTTAACCGAGTGGGTGCAGCAGCAGGGACAACCGGCTTATCGCGGAAAGCAGTTGTACCAGTGGATTTATGAGAAAGGCGCCCGATCGATCTCTGACATTTCTGTATTCTCGAAACAGTGGCGCGAGACTGTTGCTAAAATTCCGATCGGGCGATCGACCATTCACTATCGATCGGTCGCACCAGACGCCACCGTAAAGTATCTCTTAAAACTGGCAGACGGTCAAATCATTGAAACAGTAGGCATTCCCACCGATAAACGGCTGACTGTGTGCGTTTCAGCCCAAGTTGGCTGCGCGATGGGCTGCGACTTTTGCGCTACCGGAAAAGGCGGTTTCAAGCGCAATTTAGAAAAACACGAAATCGTCGATCAAGTCTTGACAGTACAGCAAGATTTCGGCCGCAGAGTCAGCCACATTGTATTTATGGGAATGGGCGAACCCCTGCTGAATTTCGATAATGTTGTAGCTGCTGTCAAGTGTTTGAATCAAGACGTAGGAATTGGACAGCGAAACATCACCGTTTCCACAGTAGGAATTCGCAATCGCATCAGCCAACTAGCCGAACACCAACTGCAAGTTACCCTCGCCGTCAGCCTCCACGCTTCCAATCAAAGATTGCGCGAAGAGTTAATTCCTAGCGCCCGCCCTTATGTTTTGGGTGACTTAATCGCAGAATGTCGGGAATATGTGCGATCGACTGGGCGGAGATTGAGTTTTGAATACGTGCTTTTAGCTAATGTCAATGACTTGCCTGAACACGCAGCCGAGTTAGCAACTCACTTGCGCGGTTTTCAGTGTCACGTCAATTTGATTCCTTACAATCCGATTCAGGAAGCTGATTATCAGCGACCGACTCCCAATCGAATTAACAGTTTTGTTTCGGTTTTGAAGGAAAAGAACATTGCAGTTAGCGTGCGGTATTCTCGGGGCTTAGAAGCAGATGCCGCCTGCGGACAATTGCGGGCATCCGAGGTTTAGGATGGGATTTTTGGCCGCGATATTATAACATCGAGTCAACAGTTAACAGTCTAAGCTGCTACGCATCTAAATTGAATAAAGAGACGGGTTCTCCTGCCCATTCCACAAGAATTGTAGAAAAATTGACTGTCAAATTAGATGCACAGCAGCTTATCACCCCGTCATATCAAATCTGTTAGCATCAGAATTATTCCTATCTCTATTCTCTGCATCAGCGTGAATCAGCGTCAATCCCTTGTCATCTGCGGTTAATAAATTCTCTTTTTTTAACCGCAGATACAGGCAGATAAACACAGATTAACGCAGATGAATTAGATCGAGTCCGGTTGCACCATCATTGATATCAGTTTTTCGATTGAGAGTCGTACCGCCAACAGTCAACACTACTGTGCTTAAACTGTTCGGAAATCGTTAACAGCAATTAGCGAAGCGTTGACTCCGATTAAAGAGGCGATCGCAATTCCATTCACTTTAATCAAAGTATTGTTATTACTCTGACTAATTTCCAATTGATTAAAACTCAAACCGCGAGACAATCCTAACACATCTTCGCCTTTAACAAAATCGGAAATAATATCAAGTCCGAAATTACTTGCGATCGCAAACGTGTCCTTACCAATCCCGCCAATCAAGCTGTCCTCTCCTAAATCTCCGAACAATAAATCCTCGCCAGTACAACCGAGGATAGTGTCGTTGTTTCCACCCCCATAAATTGTATCATTTCCAGCACCGCCATCTATCAAATCATTATTCTGATTGCCAGCGAGTAAATCATTGCCAGCATCACCGCACAGGGTGTCATTTCCTGATTGTCCGAAGATAAAATCATTGCCTTGACTTCCGACTATGACATCGTTATCTTGGCCGCCGATGACGATATCGTTGCCTTTGCCCCCATCAATAAAGTTGGCGCCTTCATTGCCATAAATTAAGTCATTGCCATCTTCACCGTTAATCGAATCGTTCCCATTATTTCCGAAGACGATATCGTCGCCTCCACCGCCTAGTACGAGGTCGTTACCTTTGCCGCCAATAAGGAAGTCATTACCGCGCTTTCCGTTGAGGAAATCGTTGCCTTCATTGCCGTTAAAAATGTCTGGGCTATTGCCACCAATTAGGTTGTCGTTACCTGCTTTGGCATCGAATATATTGGGACTGTTGCTGCCCAAATAACCGTCATTTTTGGAAGTACCAATTAGGATGCCAGAATTGCCGTTGATAATATTATCGACTGGATTTGGTCGATCGAGGTTTGGTCGTTCAATGCGATCGCCAATGCAGTTTGGATCGGCTGCGGGAGTTGGTGTGGGCGTGGGGGTGGGAGTTGGTATGGGAGTTGGTATGGGAGTTAGTGTGGGAGTTAGTGTGGGAGTTGGTGTGGGAGTTGGTATGGGAGTTAGTGTGGGAGTTAGTGTGGGAGTTGGTGTGGGAGTTGGTGTGGGAGTTGGTGTGGGAGTTGGTGTGGGAGTTGGTGCGGGAGTTGGCGTTGTATCTACGATCGTCAAAATCGCCGTATTTTGATTTCCCAAACTACCATTATTTGTGGCATTTGTCAAACTGAGATTGACTGTTTCATTCTCTTCTACTAAGGTGTCTTCAGTGATAGGAATAGTGAAAGTTTTGCTAGTTTCGCCAGAGAGAAACTTTAGCGTACCCGACGTAGCAGTGTAATCACTTCCGGCGGTGGCGCTACCGTCAGCCGTGGCGTAACTCACAGAGGCCGAGACATTGGTTTCACCTGTACGATTAACTGCAATTGTTTGGGTTGTGCCGTTTTCATTAACGCTGTAAGTGGCGCTACTGAAATTAAAAATTCCCGGCGCTACTATGTCGTTATCGGCGATCGCCACTGAAGCAGTTTCAGTACCAGCCGTCCCCAAATTGTAAGCAGCCGCACCCACTAAAGTCAGCTTGAGGGCCTCGCTAGCTTCCACAAGGCTGTCGTCAACGGGGGTAATAGTAACATCTGCGAAAGATTGACCTGCCGGAATGATAATGCTATCCGTTAAATTCGGCGTGTAATCATTGCTGGTGGCAAAGCCCGTACCCCTAGCAGTTGTATAATTTACTGTCAGCGGCAGGCTGGTACTGCCCGATCGCGCGATGCGGAAAGTACCCGGATTTGTACCAGATTCGGCTGCTGCTGCGTCTGTCGCAGTAATAGTTACCGTCGGTAAGGCAATGTTAAACCGGGCTACAGTCGGATCGTGGTCGCTGTCTTGGTCGGCAAATTCTGAGTTGATGTGAACGACATCAAATCCGGCTAAGTTACTGGCTAAGTTATTGCTAACTAAAATGTGATCGAGAACCTGCGCGTTGCCTTGAAAATTATAAGTGTAGCGCTCATTTTCCGGCAGAGTTTCAATTAAGTTTTGCAGCACAGCCTTGCCGCTACCGCCCGGAATTCCCCGCACAACATTCAGCGGTTCGGAAAACTGAAAATCGTTTAAATCTCCAGCAACAATCACATTCGCATTGGCATCTACTGCCAAAATGCTATCGACAAAATCGTTGACAATTTGTGCTTGTTGGAGGCGCTGACTTTCGCTGCTGAGGACAGGCGGTTGGTTGGGGCCGAAAAGCGGTTGGTCGCCGCCTTTTGAGTTGAAGTGATTGGCAATCACAAATACTTGCTGGCCGTTGAATAGAAATTCACCGACTAGAGGCTTGCGGCTGCTATTAAATGCTGCATTAATCGGGTCAATTCTGCCGGGACTTGCTGAGAGTGCGGGCGCGCCACTGACGCTGTTAACTGTTGTTGAGGTTGTGGAAGTGCCGCCTGGGCGATCGACAAAAGTAACGCGGCTGGGATTGAACAAAAATCCGACTCGAATATTGCCCCCCGGTTCGCCGCCGTCTTGGTTGTTTACAGGGTTAATTTGCCGGAATTCATAAGTCGGGCCGCCTGCTGCTTGAATGGCGGAAATTAAGGTATTGTAAGTTATGTCAGACGCCACAGTAGTGTCATTAGTCGCCCCGTTGTTGTCTTGAATTTCCTCCAAATTGATAATGTCAGGACTTTGAAGGTTGCTGACAATTCGGCTGGCTAGGGCTGGGAATTTGGCGGTATCGCTTGGGTCTAAATTCTCGACGTTGAAGTTGGCGACTGTCAGTTGATTGGCATTTCCAGTTAGGTTTGTAACTTCTTTAGCCAAGCCGCCAGAAGTGACGCTGGATTGAGGAATTTGAGCGGTATTTAAAACCTCGTAATTGCTGAAACTGTAACCGACGATGCCTGAAACTGCACTCAATTTGTCGCCGACGTTGGTAACAGGCGATAGGCTGCTACCGCTGGGAGGATTGAGCAAGGTGTCGTCAATTTGAATGCGTTCGGGATTAAAATCAGTAGCAGAAACGGCAATCCCACCGCGATTAGTTCTGCCCGTAGCATTTGCACCGTTATCTGGCAAAACGTAGAATTCGCCCAAGTTATTTGTGGGGCCGACAACTACTGGATTGTTGACTTGTACCAGCATTCCTTCTAAGCTTTCATAGAAGTCGATGCCTTCACTTGTCGGGTCGAAATCGCCGCCAGTTTCTACATTGCCCGCAGCAGTGAAATCATTTTGAATGGAAGTTGTAGGTTGACTGCGGCCGCCGTTGCCGATAATAGTGGGAGTAACTGTACCGAGAGATGCGATCGCCCCCACCGCAGCCCCAGAAACCGTAGCATTAATTTGGGTAGTGGTAAGATTGGTAGCGTTGTTAGCGGGGCGGAATTCGTCAACTCGACCAGTTACCTGTACCGATTGTCCGACTGTCGGATTCGCGATCGCGGAATTTCCCAGGAACACAAAAATCGCTTCCGATGTAGAATCTGGATTCGCCCCCGTGTCGGGAGTCGGGTCTTGCATATAAAAGCCGCGACCGCTGCCAGCGCTAATTACCGCTGTCACTACACCCGGAACATTGCTAACAGTTTGAGTGGCTAAAGATGAAGTGTGACTTGCGCCTTGAATGTTGCGGATGCGAACCGGAGAATTACCTAAAGTTACGGTATCGCTGCGGAATTTCTGGAAGTTGTCCTGCGGCAATTCTTTCGAGATAATGTTGTCGCCGTACCACACATTGTCGCCGTTATCAACTAATAGCTGAATCTGACTGGTGTCGGTTAAGGTACTCGGCACTTCCACGATTGATTCAAAACTGCCGCCTGCATTCAAAGCTGTCAAGTCAGCCGATCGCAAGATCGGTGCATCAGCAGCATTTCCAGTCCAAGTATACAGCCGGAAGTCTTTCGGGGCCTTACCCGTAGCGTTATCAGCAGGGCCGGCGAGAATTAGGTATTCGTTGCTAGCATTGCGATCGATGCTGCGAATTCCGCGGCCGCCCAAATCTAATTCAATCGGATCGCCGATGGTAGCGCTGGTAGCCGTCCCCGTTACCAAGCTGGCAAAGTTAGTAATCGGTGCGATCAAAGCTTTAGTGCGATCGGTTGTCGGAACTTGCGGTGCCCGGAATGCAACGTAAGCAGTAGTGTTGTCCGGGGCAAATGTCAAGCCTTCAATATTGAAACCGTCGAGGGTTGCTGCTTCCGGCACTTTGCCCGCGGCCGCGCTAGCCGTAAAGTTGAAACCGTTAGTATCTCCCCACGCAATCAAATCGCTTCGCAGGTTGTTGTACTGGCCGGTGTAAGCGAGAGTTGTTGCCGCACCGGTACCGGAGATATCCGTCGCAAACAAGCGGTAACGGTTGGGGCGCAAATTGCCGCCGCTGGCGTTGCTGTGGGAACCCAACCAGTAAATTCGGTTGCCGGCGCGGGTTGAAGCTTCGATGTCAACTTCTCTGGGAACACCGCCGGATAAGTCACTCAAGCCGAGAGAGTTGGTAAAATCAAAGGTTTTGACTGGTAAGCCGGAATTGGCCCGATCGTACAAACGAATAATTTGGTCTTCGTCGTCGGCGACTACCATATAGTTGGAGTCGATCGCGATCGCCGTACTCGCATCGCTTGTCCCCGTGAGAAAGCGGCCGGTCGCAGGAGTGCCCGAAGCAGCAGAAGCAGCGTAGTTGAGGACGGTAGATGTTGTGCTTGTTCCGTCGCTAACGGTTACAGTCACATCAGCATAGCCGACACCTGCAGGAGTAATTTTGAGATTGCGGTTTGCACCGGTACCGCTGAGGGCTAAATTGGCGTTGGGAACGACATCAGTGTTGCTGCTGGTTGCGGTTAATATCAGACTGTCGGCAGCAGTCTCCGCATCGGCTAAAGTAAAGTTGACACCGAAGTTTTTCGCCGGATCGGTGGGGTCGTTGATGACCCCAGACAAGCTAGGAACTGTTAAAAAAGTAGAAGCTGCACTCGGTGCGATCGTTGGAGGAGTGTTAGCAGTCGTGCCAACAGTTGTAGTGACAGTCGCAGTAGAGGAATTGTTGGTTTCGTTGCTTTCGGCGATCGTATTTCCCGGATCGGCAAGGTCGGCGCCAACAGCGCTGGTGACAGTACCCGCAGCAGTCGGGGTAACATTAACAGTCAGGGTTGCACTGCCGCCTGGATCGATCGCACCTCCTGAAAAAGTAACCACTCCACCCGCTTGACTGACGGTATAACCGGCAGCGCTAGCCGAATTGTATGTCACCCCCTCCGGCAGAGTGAAGTTGGCGCTAACTCCTGTACCCGCAGCAGTACCGCTGTTGGCTAATGTCAGCGTGTAGTTGAAAGGAGTGTTAACGGTTGCTTTAGCAGGGGCGCTGCTGGTGATGGTTAAGTCGGGTAAAGGAATTGTTGTGGCGATCGTCACTGCCGCAGCAATATCTGTTAGTGCAGTAGGATTAGTCACAGTCGTAGCTGTGCGCGGAGTCGTCCAAGTACCAGTACCGACATTGTAAGTTCCAGTTAACTTAGTAAACGCCCCGCCAGCAGGATCGGGAAAAACAATTATATTAGTTCTATGCCCAAAAGTTCCCTTTTCATTGTTGTAGATATCATTTGTTGGCAATACATAACCGCCAGTAGCAGGAGGATTTGCAGTCCCTACACCCGTGCCAAAAAATACAGCATCAATCGGAAGAGTTTTGCTAGTAATGCTGGCAACCGGAACGTCAAAAATCCCAATACCGTCAGCATTAGTGCCTCCATTTCCTAGCACCCCGGAAGTGTTCAGAGATCCAAAACCATCACCCGCAGTTGTGCCTGTATTGATAGTTTTCAGCCAATTTGCCGCAGCAATATCTGTAGTGCCGGCACCGTTAATTAATTTGCCAGAACCCCCTACATAAGCAACTTGTCCCTGAGTGAGGGTACCTGAATTAATGCTGAAACCGTAAGTTAAATCAGCCCCCCTAACCCATCCGTTGGGATTTGCAGTTCCATTATTCGTCCACACCACCGTGTATGGAGTCGCTGCAAAGTCGATCGCCTCTGTAGCAATTACCTGCACATACTCGTAAGGGCTATCTGTACCGGCTGGATTTGCCATGTAGCCCGAAATCACTAATTTTGCTGCCATAAAACTTTTTTCCCTAGTTAGCGATCGTTAATTACTCCCAAAAACCGATACTACTAGCCTAAAGTTAACGAATAGTAACTGTTTATTTAAGTAACACTTAATAACAATAGTCCGGACTATTTTTATAACCTCGTCTGAAACCCTTGATTTTCCGTTAGGAAGTCGATGGCGCAATCGCCCGGAAACCCTAATTTTACGGTTGGCAATCACCCACTGTCCGAAGTATTGTTAATAAGTGTACCAATTAAAAATTATTTATGCGATTCTTTGCCAAATTATAGCTACTCCAGCCAATCCCAACAATACAAGTGTCAGCCGATCGCCCCACCGCACCTCTAACGAAATATCCACTCTTCCGATCTATCGCTACTAAAATCTGCCCCTACCTTCTGAACCAGCCACACGGCTCGAGTTTGGCTGATAAGTGGTGCCTGTGGCTATTTGCAGCATCCAATACAATTCACATGGGTGCGGGTGGTAATTTAATTAGAGTAAGATAAGTTATTCAAGCAACATATCCGCCGCCGTCTCAAGTTTACGATCGGAATGCTATTCAAGCATTTGAGGACTCTGTTTTGGACAACTCTATGTAGGAGCCAAACAAATAAGCAAAATGTTGAAAAAATTCATTGGGATGCATCTAACTAATCTCTTTCGGTTGGTAGCAAAGTGGCTTAAGCGAACAAGCAACATTATGGCAATCGCTACAGTTGTCGCTGTTGCCATCTTAGCCGGACACACAACATCGGCTCAACTCGCCGCTGCTTCCGAACCGTCTGAAGCGCTGGCTTCGCTTAAAACCGTAGCAGTCCCTGAGCCAACAAACTTAGGAGAATTCGTCAAAGACAAAAAGGCTGCAACTGTCTTAGGAAAAGCTTTGTTCTGGGATATGCAGGTGGGCAGCAACGGACTCCAGTCTTGCGCCACTTGCCACTTTCACGCTGGAGTTGATAGTCGTGATAAGAACCAGCTCAGCCCAGGGCTGTTGCGGGTAAATGCCAGCGGTGGGTCAGATCCAGACATTACGTTTAATGCAGGTAAGGGTCCCAACTCTGTTCTGGTGCCAGCGGACTTTCCGTTCCACAAGCTGGCAGACCCGAACTTGCGCTCCTCGCAAGTTCTAGCTGACAGCAACGATGTTGCAGGATCTCAAGGGGTAACTCTGACAAAATTCATCGATATTGTCCCTGGGAGTGCGGTCGATAAGGTAGAGGTTCAGCCAGATTCGATCTTTAAGGTCCAGGACATCAACGTGCGTCAGGTAACAGAGCGCAACACGCCCAGCACAATTAACGCTGTGTTTAACTTCCGCAACTTTTGGGACGGACGCGCCCAAAACGAATTTAATGGTGTGAATCCGTTTGGGTCAAGAGACCCAGGTGCGTATGTCCTGAAAGCACCCACAAAGCAATCCCCTCTGCAGCAGGTGAAAATTAGCCTGAAGAATTCATCGCTGGCGTCGCAGGCAGTGGGCCCACCGCTAAGCTCTGTGGAAGAGTCGGCAACGGGTCGGGTATTTGCTGATGTCGGGCAGAAGTTCGATCGGATTAAAGTCAAAAAGCTGCCTAGAGAGACGGGTAAAAAGCTGAAACAGCTACGGCCGCTTGGCAAACAGCTTGTGCATCCCCAAGACAGCGTTCTGGGCACCTTGAGCCGTTGGCCCGAACCCGGACTCAAACAGAAAAGTTACGAAAAAATGATTGAGGATGCGTTTCACCGGCAGTGGTGGGACTCGAAGCAAATCATCAAGGTTGATGCTACAGGAACTCGGTCTTTCAAGCAGCCGCAGGGAGCGTTGGCAACCGATGAGTTTACAATGATGGACTACAACTTCCCATTGTTTTTCGGATTAGCGATTCAACAGTACGAGTCCACCTTGATTTCTGACCGTGCACCCTTCGATCAATTTATGGAGGGAAACAGCAACGCGCTGACCGTACAGCAAAAGCAAGGCAAGGATCTGTTTGAAGGTAAAGCGGGGTGTATCAACTGTCACGTTGGGGCTGAATTTACTGGCGCCTCCGTCAACCATGTGCAGGATGAACGGATCGACCACCTGACGGTGGGAAGTGGTGGAGAAGCTGTCTATGACAATGGCTTCAACAATATTGGCGTTCGACCCACTTTGGAAGACTTGGGCGTGGGCGGCAAAGATCCTTTCGGCCATCCCCTTTCAGAATCGCGGCTAGCTCAGCAAGGACTCTTTGAGTCATTACTAAATGCAACTCCAAATGACACCGTCGGTCCAAATGAACCCATTGCAGCAGACGGTGCATTCAAAACGCCTGGACTGCGGAATGTTGAGTTGACTGCTCCCTACTTCCACAACGGTGGGCAACTCACCTTGCGGCAGGTCGTTGATTTCTACAATCGAGGCGGGGATTTTCATGAGAACAACATTGACAATGTCGATGCTGACATCCACAGCCTAGGACTCAGCGAGGCAGAGAAAACGTCTTTGGTCGCATTCCTTGTATCTCTGACCGACGAGCGCGTTCGCTATGAGCGTGCCCCGTTCGATCATCCACAACTGTTTGTGACGAATGGGCATCCCGGAGATCGGAACGCCGTGACCAATGATGGCACAGGGCAAGCTACCACAACACTGGTAGAGTTGCCTGCGGTGGGTGCCAACGGGACGAGCGATCCTCAACCAAACTTCTTGGGCGTTTCCCCGGAGCTATCGACGACAACGATTACTCCGCCATCATCAAAGAATCCACTTGAGGGAAGCATTACTGAGCAAGACTGTCCACCCGGCTCAAAACCTAAGTTTGTCAGCGGAGGATATATGTGTGTCGCTAAGTAATGATGGACTGCGGTATTGAACACCGCTTTAAAGGGGATTACCAGGCGATTTTCGCGTTGAAGCCTGAGAAAACCCATGCAGCGCGATCGTGAAATCTATCGCAATCCCCTTTGAGTCCTCAACTTAACCGTTAAAATCCCCAACTTCTTAAAGAGGTTGGGGATTTTGTATTCATCGCTTGAGTGTGGAGCCTGGGGGGGTGACAAAGAGGCTATTGAGATAGACCGAATCAGGGTTGCAGCCCGCATACCTTGTTGATAAAAGCGGCGTTTATTTCGAGTTAACTTGATTAACTGTTCCACCTCATCCGAATATTGTTCGAGATAATTAACCCACTTTTCTCCATCTTGCGCCTACACCAAATGTACTCCGTCTTCGATATCTTTTTTTAGGTTCTGGACGCCGAAATACATATTTTCCTACCTGCTTTTTCCTCAGCTCAGTGCCTTCAAATATTGCCGAACTGTAGGCTAGTGTCACGAGCAGAATTATGTTAATCAGTCGGTTTCCTTTTAAGCTAGTTCCTTCCCGATTGTAGCCGATTGTTTTACAATCAAGGGAACATTTCTTCAATGCCCATCCGTTGCTTGTAAGCATCGATAGCTGCAGGAAATGACCCTAAATCTGTGAGAATAAACCACGCTTCATCAACCTGCCCGGCTCCTGAGTTTCTTTTCCACTTACAAGCAACATCAAATCCAGTGGCAGGCTGAGTTTTTCTCACTCTTTTACCTTGAAAATATAAAGAAGTTCCACAGCATGATTCCTAATTCATCTAACCGTTGCCAAACTAAATGTTCTATTTCGATACAATGATTCCTCTTCAGTCTTAAGCAAAAAGACACACCCTTTTGGGACCGCCAGAATCCTTGCGTCGATCTCCCAAAATTCACGACCGACTAAAACGATGACTTTATCTTCTGAAAATAATGGTAAAACAAGCTGTAGATTTGTAGTTTGTTCCTCGAAGTTGCTGCTGCCAAATTTGGGCAACAATTACCAGTATAACGGAATTGCTCTTCGCTCCCAGATTAAGCTAACCATGAAGAGATTAATACACCCCCATTGACCTAGGAGCGATTGCGATCGATCGGCTTTGACCAACACGGCAATAAGTGGTCAACTAATAAGTAATTAATGGGAACCCAATTAATTCGTTAGCAGAGCCCTCGAAGAGGATCGCTCTCGTGAGGTAAATCTAAAAATCTTTGTAATTTACGTCGCCGACTTTCGGCTGTAATTAAACAGGGAAAAGACGAGGGAGAACCGTTACTAACTATGGGTTTGGGGCGGGTTGTCACCCCCCCAGATTAAAATTACCAATCAATCTAAAATCTAAAATCTAAAATCTAAAATCTAAAATCTAAAATCTAAAATCTAAAATCTAAAATCTAAAATTGCCCCATGCTCATGCCCACAAAAAAGCCAGGGATGGATATCCCCAGCTCGAAACATAGCACAATTAGTTTTGAGAGTTCGTAGGGCGATCGTTTCAGAATCGACCCCACCCACTTTTACCCAAATTAAATCAGGGTAATGTCAGAAGCCGTAACGCCCGGTCTGCCATTCAGAACTGCCAGCGTAACGCCTGGGTTAGAACCACCAACACCGTCAGTGTCAAATCCTAGTCGTCCGGTTGCATTTTCATAAAAGAGGAACGGTTGGTTCGCAGCCGCCCCGGCTGGACCAAAACTGCCAGTGTAAGCCCCACTCTCAAGCACCAAGAACGACCTCGCAGAAAGTCGATTCGTACCTTCCACTGCACTCAAGCCGGGGAAGCCGTTGAACTGGAAGATAAACTTGTCTTGACCGACCGTAAAGTCGCCGATTTGGTCTGGCTGACTACCCAATGCGCCGCCGGTGCCGGTGCCAACGGTGACGCCCTCGCCGAAGTTGTTGTAGTAGAAGCTGTCATTGCCAATGCCACCAATCAGCGTGTCAGCACCAGGCCCGCCGGCAAGAGAGTCGTTACCGTCGCCCCCGATCACATAGTCGTTCCCAAAGCCGCTCAACACCGTGTCGTTTCCGGCACCGGCATCTAAGGTATCGTCCCCGTCAACTCCTGGGGTGATAAGATTGGTGGGGCCGCCGAACAGTATGTCATCGCCAGCACCGGTAGTTATGGAATCCCTGCCGTTGCCACCAGTGATGAAGTTGCTACCTAAGTTATCAGTAATGACGTTTGGCGTTGTCAGACCGGTAAAGTTGACACCAGTAGCATAGGAGATGGTGTCGTTACCGCCAAACGTGCCAATTAATCGATCGCGCGTGGTGCCAAACACGATGCTGTCATTTCCTTCACCGCCGTTCATGAAGTTGGTGACGCCAGCGCTGGTGTTGCCAATTAACAGATCGCTGCCGATCCCGCCCTCGAGAGTAATCAGCGCAGCAGTAGTACCGCCAAAATTGGCAAAAGAAGCATTGAGCGTATCGTTGCCTTCTGCACCGGAGGCTTGAGTAAAGAGGCCGCTCAAGCTGTCATTGCCTTCGCCGCCGACCATTGAATCCGTCGAAAAAGCTGCAACGATCGTGTCGTTGCCCACTCCGCCGTCGAGCAAGTTGCGACCCGCGAAGCCTGGAAATGAACTCGATGCGCCTACACTCGAAAATGTAGTCACCGTCGCCGACACGATGAAGTCGTCGCCGGCACCTCCCTGCGCGGTATCAGAAGTGGCAAAAACCCTGATCGTGTCGTTGCCGTCACCGCCCTCAAAGAAGTTTCTGCCGCCGCCAAACTCGCCGATGGGGCCGTAGAGAGAATCGTTGCCCGCACCGCCAATCAAGCTGGTTCTCTCAATGCCGACCGTGAAGACGGTCGTACCAAACGCGCTAGTTTGCGTAGTGTTGGTAATGACTAAGATGTCGTCGTCAAGGTCGCCGGACAGGTAGCTGCTGCTGGCCACACCTCTTAGGGTGTCGTTGCCTCTACCGCCAAAGAGACTGTCTCTTACATTGATACCTACAACTAAGTCGTCGCCCAAATCACCCCGCAAGTAGTTGCTGCCTTCATTGCCAGCGAAGCCAATACCCAAGGCACCCTCTAAAGAGAGGTTGTTGCCACCGCCTGCGATGAAGAAGCCGAGCGCGTCATTGCCCTTGCCGCCGTAGAGGGTGTCTCTTCTCTGCGCCCCTCCCAGCAACGTATCTTCCCCCTGATTACCATATATCTGGTTAGCTTCGACACTACCTTGCAGGAAGTCGTCTCCCTCACCGCCGACAATGGTAGCGGGGGCTTCAGCGACTATGATGTCATTGCCTGCGTCGCCAAACAGCAAAGCCGGAGTCCGCTGGGATCTGATTGAGTCTTCGTCATCGCCGCCGTACAGTGTATCGTTCGGGCCAACTGAAATCAGAGTATCGTTATCGGCTTGGCCAAATATTAAGCTGCCGCCCAGGGTGGAAGTTCTAACGAAATCCGCCCCGCCTCCGGCGAAGATTGTATCCGGGCCCAGTCCCGGAAGGTTTAAATCTAGTTGATTAGAATCGTCATTTAACGTTGTCATACAGCTTCACTCCTCTACTTGTTGGTCATCGCTTGTGCGACTACAGACACTGCCTAGAACACCGAATGTTTGGATGCCGCTGTAGTTTAACCTGTTTGCCAGCCGCAAGTCTAGCCTACTGGCATTAACCCTGTCTAGACTTTCTCCCTCGCGGACTTTTTGCTTGTAAGCTTTTATTTTCAATGTCTCCACCCTTTAATAACCCTTTTGCACAGTCTCAGGTGCTCACGCTCCTGAAGACGCGGCTCATATTCTTAATGTTCCATTCTGGATTGGCGGTCGGGGAGCGCGTCCGGCGGAGGAAATTAAAGATTAAAAAAGGCAGATCTGGGTGATCGGGAAGACAAGGGAAATTGGGAGATTTGTTACTTGGTAACAAGGCTTTGTGGCAATGGACCGTTTTCCAGGCAGGGCCGTCATTTAATAATTCTGGCCCGGATCGAACCGAGTACCGCTCCGGGCTTTAAAAGTCTACGCCCCGCTTTAGTTCTACGCCCCGATCGCCGTAGTGTTTGTGACAGTATACCTCGGAGTGTACGCTTGCCAAGTCAAAGTAAGCGTGGGGTTTGTGGCAGCGCCCGGTGATAATAATTTCTGTATCCCGCGGCTTGCGTAGCAAGGCTTCTACGATCGGCTCTACTGGCAGCAGTTCTAAGTCTACTGTGGGATTGAGTTCGTCGAGAATAATCGTTTTGTACCAGCCACTGGCGATCGCACATTTGGCGATTTCCCAGCCGCGTTCCGCTTCGATGCTGTCTAACTCTTGCTGTTGTCCCCGCCAAACTATAGCATCCCGGCCGCACCGCTGGTGGTCTACTAGCTGCGGGTAGCTTTGCCGCAAAGCGGAGATCGCCGCATCTTCTGTATAACCGGTGCCGCCTTTGAGCCACTGCACGATTAACACGCGGTGAGATTGGTCTTGACTGATACCCCTACCTATTGCCTGTAAAGCTTTGCCCAAAGCGCTCGTAGACTTCCCTTTGCCCGCTCCCGTGTATATTTCGATACCTGAAATATGATGCTCTGCCGCTGCGGGGTGATAGTGGGGCTTCATTTCTGAGTGCAAGTCGGCAATATCCAGCAAAGCTTCGGGGGCCGCTCGGCCTGTGGCGATTATTTCTAAATATTCTGGTTTGTTTTTGAGGGTTTGGACTACTTCCTCAACTGGCAGCAAACCCAAGTCCAATACGGGGTTTAGTTCGTCTAGTACCACCACGGAATAGAGCTCGCTGGCGATCGCTCCTTTGGCGATATCCCAGCCTCGCTGAGCTTCTGCGCGATCGAAGCGGGTGATTGCTTCGGCCCCAAAATATTCGGCTCTGCCGGTGCGCACTTGGTCGATCAAGTGCGGAAATGCCCGTTGCAACGCTTCTATTGCCCCGTCTTCGTCGTAGGAGCGGCCGGGGCCTTTGAGAAAGCGCAGTAACAAAACTCGCGTGGGCGAGTCAGAATTGATACCCAGCCCGATCGAGCGCAACACTACTCCCAAAGCTGCCTGAGACTTGCCTTTACCGGCGCCATCGTAGACGTGAATCTGACCGGAGGCGCGTTCCGACCGGGATGAGGCTGTCCGAATACCAATGCCATTCCTTACCATAATCAGCAGTTATTTGAGTCTGTATCGGGGTGGGTATTCGATCGCGCCCCTTGAATGTTTAATTTTTCCATTCTGTTGGCGGATCTCAAAAGATTATACGATAAGTCCTAACGCCCTATTTTTTAAGCAGCGATCGAACGCAATCAGCGACTCCTACCTGCCGTTAAGATTATTCCGCTTGTGCTGTACAATTAAAATTTAACACGGACTGATATACCTGAAGGCTTATGATTGCGAGTGTTTTCCCATTTCGGACTGTTTTGGTACAAATTTTAATTATGTTTTTGGCGATCGCAATCGAATCGTGGTTTCTGCAAAAACTACTTAAACTAGGTCCCAAAACCAGCGTTGAATATACAGCCATCCTCAATCTATCTTGCGCTTGCGTAGGCTGGTTAGTTTTCTTCGGCATTGAAAGCGTTCTTCCCAAAGATTTGCGGGAACAGCTTATTGGTTATATTTTATTAGGTCGATGGCAGGATGTTTACGCTCCACTAACTATGATAGCAGTCTCAGTATTGGCAGTAAGTTTTATAGCTAAATGGCAGGGATTAGAAATCATAGAAAACATGGTTTTAGGCAATAAAAAAGCTTCCAAACCTCAGTTTTTCGGACCGCCAACCCTCACCCGCCGTCCTCCCAAAAGAACTTTTCAAGTAACTACCCAGTTTGGTGGAATTTTAATCGCCCACACTGTTAGCAATGTCGTTATTTTAACCGTGTTGTTTTTGCAAAGCGTCTATTGAAATCTATGATGAAGCAATTTATTGATGTCACTCAGCAACTCACTAAGCTGACGAACAACCTTTGGGAAACCAATAAAAAAATCCAAAAGGCGATAATTCCGCCTAAAGTTGTCCACTGGAAGACGCCTTTACTGCTCAGCATCTTTTTAGCTTTGCTGACAGTGGCGGCAGTCACTGACAGGGGGACGAGAACTCTGCTTTTTGATATGAGCTGGTTATTTTTTACACTTTCAATGGGTTTGCTGACCAGCCAGCAACCTTTTGTGATTAACAGAGTAAGTCTTAGTCCGTGGGTGACAAGCATCTTAATTGGCTTGTGGTTGCTGATAAGATTGCCGTCGGATAAGAAGGAAATCGCATGGATATCCGGCCCACTTATAGCAGTAGTAGTTCTTGCTATCATAGATGTTTGGAAGAGCGAGTCAAAACGGGAAGCTATCAGGTCGTTGGTGCGCCCTCAGTTTTTGATGATTACCCTAGTTCACCTGCTTTTTTCCTGTTGGTTTGCCTTTCACTTTTTAATTCAAGGTTGGATACAACAATATCCGAGCGTTTTATCGCAGGATTTTAGGCAAAGCGATTATGTGGTGACATTTCAACAGCCAACTATTAATCGCTCCCGAGGAGTTGTCATCCTCAATGCAATGGAGCGATACCTGCGAACTGAAGCTCGCACAAAACCGTGGCCGCAGGTAGAGCAAATGTTAATAGATATTGACAACGAGCGCTTTTTTCTGAAGAATCAAGCCTTACAAACAACTGGTTTTGTCCCAGAAGATGCGAGCTGGGATGTCAAAACTTCGATCGTCCAAGGAGCGTCCCGCTATCAGTTAGAGATGCAGGCAACTTGGCTGGGGCTGGTTTTTAGACCGGAAATATATTCGTTTACCAAATCTTGCGAGGTGTTCGATATAGGCAATAGGGCGACTGTAACCTGCGATGCGATCAAACGCTCTCAACCCGGACAGAAAAAAGATGGAACTGCGGGAGACAGTCAAGTTTGAGCCTGTCTCCTGCAGTTAGGAGAGTGTCCCAGAAGAAAGGGTCCGAGGAGGAGATGGGGAGAGTGTCCGAGCCCGAGAGTGTCCGATGGGGAGAGTGTCCGATGGGGGAGAATCTTGCCTCGAACCTCGGACTTCTTCCCTCAACATCCACTCCGTTAAATCCCGATTCACTGCGCGTTGCCGCCCTTCATTCTTCCTTATATTAAAGTATGGCGAAAGTTTCCAGCGGGTTAATAACTAGATGAATTTAAGAAGAATCTTGACAGTCGCGACTAATGTATTTTGGGAAGTAATTCGCGATCGCATCTTTTACTTAATTATTATTTTTGCTCTGTTGATGGGAGCCTCGGTACGGTTGATACCGGAATTGGCGGCGACAACCGAGAAGAAAATTATCTTAGATGTCGGTTTGGCTGCTATGAGCATTCTCGGTCTAATTGCCACAGTTTTTGTGGCTACCGGATTGGTCAACAAAGAAATTGAAAAGCGCACTGTTTACCTGTTAGTTGCTAAGCCGATAAGTCGGGCTGAGTTAATTGTGGGCAAGCACTTAGGGCTGTCGGCGGTGCTGGCGGTGCTTGTAGCGGCAATGACTGTTATCTATCTGGCTATTCTGAGTTTGAGCCGCATTCCTTTCCCTTTGGAAAGCATTTTAATAGCTTCGTTGTTTGTCTGGTTTGAGCTGTGTCTGATGGCCGGTGTCGGGATTTTATTTGGGGTTTTTAGCAGTTCGCTGCTGGCAACTTTACTGACATTTGGCGTTTATTTGATGGGACATTCGACGCGGGATTTAGTGGCTTTGGGCAAGTTAACTAAAAATCCTGGCATTGAACAATTGATGATGGGACTTTATCTGGTTTTGCCGGATTTAGCCAGATTCAATTTGAGAAATGATGCTGTTTACGGACAAGTACCTTACTTGGCGGGTTTGATTACAGATGCTGGGTACGGTTTGCTGTATGTGGTGCTGCTGCTGTCAGTTGCGATCGCCATATTTTCCCGTAGGGAATTTTAAAGCGCGCATTCGGCACCTTCAGGGTAATTGTTTGTAGTGAGGACTAAAGTCCTTACTACAAACCAATTTTATTATCGACTTAGCGCGCTAAGATATAGACAAGGTTATCGATCGCCAATCTCGACTAAAACTCAAACTTTTATTGGTAAAATGAGGTGACTTATGACTACTGTAATTCACAAACCGATATCCCAGCTCAAGATTACTTGGCCGCTGCTACCCGATGATTTCATCCTACCAGACGACCCCGTGGAAAATATAGAACATCCTTTAATCTCTAACGGTTTGCGCCAGTCTGTAGTGGATGCCCCGGAACTAATGCAAGACGCACTAATAGTTTCTAATTTTGCTTTGTGCGCTGCTGTGGACGATCGCACTATTTGCAAAGCCCCAGACTGGATGTACGTGCAGCCGGTTCAACCTTGGCCTCACAACTATCCCCGCCGCAGTTACACGCCTCATACCGAAGGAACTGTCCCTTTTGTAGTGATGGAATTTCTATCAGCTACTTACGGCGATGAATACTCTGTCGAACACACAGAAGAAATCGGCAAGTGGTTTTTTTACGAACAAGTAATCAAAGTTCCTCGCTATGTCATTTTTCGACCGCATACAGGCAGAATAGAAGTTTATGCGCTAGAATCAGAGCGTTATGAAAATCAAAATCCTGATGAAAACGGCCGTTATTTAATACCTGGATTAAATCTATTTTTAGGAGTGTGGCAGGGAACTCGCGAAGGTAGAACGGGATATTGGCTGCGCTGGTGGACGGAGGGCGGAGAACTGCTTTTGTGGCCGGAAGAAAGGGCAGAAAATGAACGCCAGCGGGCAGAAGATGAACGCCAGCGGGCAGAAAATGAACGCCAGCGAGCCGATCGCCAACAGCAAGACAAAGAGTTAGCCGAGACGCTGCTGGAACAGGAAAGACAGCGAAATCAAGAACTTTTGGCTCGATTGGCAGCCCTCGGTATCGATCCAGAATAGAATTAGAAGTCCGATGGAAATCGGAAGAAGGAAGAGGTTCCAGGGAAGAAGGAAACCCGATCGAGATCTGCTTTCTTCATCCTTCTTTCTTGAGTCTGCTTTCTTACTCCTATGTTTGTAACAAAAAGTTGAAATTATGTTAGTAGAAAAACTCGAACAATTAAAAGATATTTTCGCACAGATGGAACGGGCTTTGATTGCCTACTCCGGCGGAATTGACAGCACTTTGGTGGCAAAAATCGCTTTTGATGTGTTGGGCGATCGCGCTTTGGCAGTGACGGCAGTTTCCCCGTCTTTACTGCCAGAAGATTTAGAAGATGCGCGCATTCAAGCAGCAGAAATTGGGATTGCCCACCAGGAAGTACAAACTCAGGAAATGGCAAATCCAAATTACACTTCTAACCCGGTTAACCGCTGCTATTTCTGCAAAAGCGAACTGCACGATACTTTGAAACCCCTAGCACTAGCAAAGGGTTATCCTTATGTCGTGGACGGGGTTAATGCTGACGATTTAAAGGATTACCGTCCCGGAATTCAGGCTGCGAAGGAACGCGGCGCGCGATCGCCTTTAGCAGAAGTAGGCATGACTAAATTGGAAGTGCGGCAGTTGGCTAAAGAATTGGGTTTGCCTTGGTGGGACAAACCGGCTCAACCTTGTTTGAGTTCGCGCTTTCCTTACGGCGAAGAAATCACCGTTGGAAAGTTGCAAAGAGTGGGGCGCGCTGAACGCTATTTGCGACAGTTGGGACTGAAAAATTTGCGCGTGCGATCGGATGGAGATACGGCGCGCATTGAGTTACCCGCAGAGGAGATTCAGGAGTTTGTGGTAAATACGGATTTGCCTGCATTGGTAGCGGTGTTTCAGGAGTTTGGTTTTGTGTACGCGACTTTGGATTTGGAGGGGTTTCGCAGCGGCAAATTAAATCAGGTTTTGCAGCCGGAATTGTTGGGGGCGAAAGGTTGATTAATTGTCTTGAAAAAATGTAACTACCACCGTGTGTTCGTCCCCACTGCATTTAACTTGAAAACGGCGCTGAGGATAAAGCGATTTTAGGCGACTTTCCCACATCTGAGCTAATGCTTGTCCCAAATACAATAAATTGTCAGTGCTAGCGTTTTCTGCACCGGGCAGAATGTCATCAACGTGCTGGTGGTTCATCACCTGCTCAATTGTAGCGACATCATTCCCCAGCTCGATTTTCCACTGTTCGTATATTTCACTGTTAAAGGCTTCGGACAAAAAGATACCGCCTTCATATTCGACAAAATCTGGCCAGAATAGTTTTGTGAAAGCTATGGCAATTTCAATGCTAGCAGCTCCAAAAAGATAATCCCACAGCGAGAAATCATCGCCGTTGGCTTTTTTCCACTGCTGGAAATCGCTTAGTTTATCTGCATTCAAGGATATTTGTTTGATGAACATAATTTCTAGGGTATTTCATCCAATCTAGCTGGCCTAACTGTTTTCTCAGCTTGCACGAAAATGTCTCCTGCTGAGTTTTGGTTGTATTTGTATTCAACGGCGTGAGGTGTCGGCACATTTGCATGAGCCTTTCCTGTCAAATCTACTCGCTTAATTGCCCGTCCGCTGTCATCCTAGACGATATAGCTGGTAATGTTTTTGCCATCCATGCGGTAGAGTAAGTTTCTGGCACCTGCTCCATCTAGAGGAAATCTCCCGCTTACCTGGGTTCCGACGGCTATAAGGGTGCTAGCGGGGATGCCAAATGTCCAGTCAACTGGTTTAGACATATATTAAGTCCTAAATTATTTTACCACCTCAGTTTTATATATGATTGATGCAGTTTTGGACATGGAAACAGGCAAAATCTTGACGGCTTATTGAACAAGAGTTTGATTTGAACTCTTCAGGGTGCCGACTTCTTAGAGAACTCGGGAAGCTGAGATCGTACAATCAGGCTTTAACAGTTATAATATCTCCATCGCGTAAAGTTTTATAACAAAAATAAGCCCTGATGGGCGAAAGTTTAAATAATAATGAAGCTAATAATCGATCGGTTGCTAATAATGGCTGCGAGCTAGTAAACTTGAAAAAAATACTTGATTAAATTGAAATATTTTGATGTCTACTGCGGTTCAAACTCAATTAGAACAGCTACAGGCGGGCGATCGCGTCGCATACCGGGGCGTCCGCTGGAAGGTCAAAGAGGCCAGCACCTACGCTGACGCTAACGGCTACGAAACAGCAGAATGGTTGCTGCGATCGCCCGACAATCAAGAAAATTATCTGCTGCGCGAAGTTGACCCGGCGAATCCAGAAACTATTGTCCGTTGGTATCTGGCGGAGGAAATTAGCAACCCCCAACTTTTTGCGCCCTATCCTCTTGAGAATACGGTCAATTACTTGTGGGAAAATATGCAGCAACTACAGCCGCCTTATCCCGAATTGCGACTGTTCGGCCGTTCTTATTACTTAGAGTCCCAAACAGAAGGAAATTATCAGGGACAAGCAGGGACAAGCAACCGCATTACTTGGGACTACTGGGACCGATCGCACCAGCAAAATTTAGCTATTGAAGCTTGGCCTTCTGGAGAATTGCACGTTTATTTGTCTAAGGTTGTCAATCCCGAAGACTTTTCGGCAATTGAAAAAGGCGCAGGTAAAAACTCTCGTGCTTTTCCTTGGGATCGGTTGATAGCTGCATCGCTCATTTTAATAATCGGGATTTACTTGCTAATATTTGGATAGCGGAAGAAATGCCAACTTCTTTATTTATTGAGCACCGCACTAACGGTCTAGCTTTCTACATCAACGGCGATTTGCAGTTCGATACTGGTGATGAAGCTGTTTATCACGAATATTTGGTCGTACCTGCTGTTGCTTTGGCAGTGCAGCGATTTCCTCAAACTAATTTGCGAGTCTTAATCTGCGGGGGAGGGGATGGATTGGCCGCGCGAGATGTGCTGCGTTTTGCTGAAGTTTGTGCCATTGATTTAGTAGATTTCAGTTCGGAAGTTATCGAAATAGCAAACACGGTATTTTTGCCGTACAATGGAGGAAGTTTGCAGAGCGATCGCGTGACGGTTCGCATCCAAGAAGCTTTTGAATTTGTGGTGGCTGTTCCAGATAATTCTTATCACGCTGTCATCTGCGATTTTACATATCCTAATACTGCTGAAGAGACGGCTATTTACAGCCGCGAATGGTTCCAAGAAATCAACAGAATTCTGATTCCCGACGGCATTGTTAGCACAAATGGAGTATCGCCGCAAAAATGCGCGCTGGGTTTTTGGTGTTTGTATCAAACTTTACTTTCAGCAGGCTTAACAGCAAAGCCGTTAGCAGTAAAAATACCTTCCTTTGAGGAATGCGGCTTCGGGATTTGGGGTTTCTTGTTAGGTTCGCCGGCGGCAATTAAGAGAGACGAACTAAAGTCGATCGCCCTGACCGATAGTTTACAATCTCTCACTCGCGAACAGTTGTTTAATAGCTTCAAGTTTCCTGAAAATATTGCTAAGTATCGCCGCGAGATAGCGCTCCACACCTTAACTTGTCCGCAACTGTTTTATTATTTGCTAAATCCAGGAATTCCATCGACACCAGCAGCCGAAAATATAGGTGAAATTGTAGATTTTCTTGACATTGAAGAATTAGGAATTGGAAAGTTAGCATCGCGCGATCGCCTCCAACTCGAATCAATTGTTAAAGCTTGGGTGGAACAAATTTATGAATCTCCCGACGCAGCAAATCACCAAGATTTTAGCAAATTCCTGCCCGTTCAACACCGCTACCACAGCCCGCAAATGGTTGAGGAGTGGCTGATATACTTGAAACAAGCCCTAGCAGAGGTAGATATTTCTCGCTTGCTGAAGGAATTGTTAGATCGATCGGCAGAACTTCCACCTAAGTTTGCCAACAATTTCAAGCAACTAGCAACACAAATTAAAACTGGTCAACCTTTATCCAAATTGCCGCCGCAAACAGCACAATTTATCATCACACTATCTGTCGTTTTATTACTGGCTAATTTATTGACACCCGACGCCGTATTTGCTAAAGGTTTTTACAGCGGTAGCAGTTCTTCATCCTCTAACTCTAGTGGAGGTGATGGTTCTGGTTTCACTAAAACTGTAGGTTTCATTAGCAGTATAGGTGCTTTATATTGGTTGTGGAATATTTTATTTAATAATTCCGATGATGAATAATTCGGCAGAAAATTGCGATTCTAGTTTGACGGTGAAGTCAAAATCTCAGTTAAGTATTAGGTTGCTGAATATCGAGGATCGAGATCTTTGGGATAATTTAGCAAAAACTGCACCTTTTGGATGTTTCATGCAGGGGTGGGCTTGGGCAGATTTTAAGGAATTGGAGGGATATAAAACATTTCGCTACGGTTTGTTTGAATTGACATCTTGCACAATTATTAAAAACGGGCAAGATGCCCGTTCCACAACACAGCAAGTTTTTTGTGGAACAGGCATCTTGCCTGTTGCTGATATGGATTGTGGAACAGGCATCTTGCCTGTTGCTGATATGGATTGTGGAACAGGCATCTTGCCTGTTGCTGATATGGATTGTG